>JBHIDG010000124.1:0-8921 GCA_046760025.1 Woeseia sp.
CCGTCGACCTCGACAGTGCCCGGGAATCGGCCATGTGCCGTGTCGCGGCGCGTCAGGTGCGCGTTGGTACCGGCGTCCGCCAGGTCGTTGACGGCGACTATCTCCAGATCGGAGCGTTTGTCGCCCTCATACAGGGCCCGCAAAATGTTGCGACCGATCCGGCCGAAACCGTTGATGCCAATCTTGATGGTCATTTACGTCTCCCTGTTCGTATTATTCCCGGCGAGTACTCGTCTGGCGGCGCGAACCACGTTGTCGGTCGAGAAGCCAAAGTGTTCGAACAACTCCGGCGCCGGTGCCGACTCCCCGAATCGGTCGATGCCGATAACATGGCCGCCGTCTCCGGCATAGCGCCACCAGGTGTCGGTCACGCCCGCTTCGATTACGAGCCGGGCGGTTATCTCGCATGGCAGGACCTGCTGCCGGTACTCAAGAGGTTGCGAATCGAAGGCATCGGTGCAGGGCATCGATACGACACGTGCTGAAACGCCGTCGGCCGCCAGCAGCTCAGCCGCCGACATTGCCAGCGCGACCTCCGAGCCGGTAGCGATCAGGATGAGATCCGGAGCTCCATCCGCGTCTCTCAGCACGTAGCCACCGCATTCGATGAGCGAGATCTGGTCCGCGGTGCGAGCCTGGTGCGGCAGGCCTTGCCTGGTCAACACCAGGCTGGTCGGGCCGTCTTGTCTTTCAATGGCTTCTTTCCACGCAACCGCCGTCTCGACCGTGTCGCAGGGCCGCCACACCCGCATATTCGGCATGAGCCTCAGACTGGCGACGTGTTCCACCGGCTGATGTGTCGGCCCGTCTTCGCCGAGGCCGATCGAGTCGTGCGTATACACGAATATCGTCCGCACCTGCATCAAAGCGGCCATGCGCAATGCGTTTCGGGCGTAATCTGAAAACGTGAGAAATGTCCCGGCGTACGGAATTACGCCGCCGTGAAGGGCCATGCCGTTGCAGATCGCGGACATGCCGAACTCACGTACACCGAAGTAGATGTAGTTACCGGAGGCATCGTCTCCCGTAATCGGGACGGAGCTGGCGTGCCTGGTCAGGTTCGACCCGGTCAGGTCGGCAGAGCCGCCCGCCATCTCGGGCAATGCCGGCGCGAACGCGTTCAGTGCAACCAGCGACGCCTTGCGGGTCGCCATGTCGGCCCCGGCGTTATCGATTTCCCTGATTGTGTCGGCAGCGAATTCGGACCAGTCTGCTGGTAATTCGCCTTTCATGCGTCTTTGAAACTCTCCCGCCAGCTCGGGATATGCTTTTTCGTAGGCCGAGAACAGCTCCGACCACCGGGCCTGCTGCTGTGCACCGCGACTGGTGGCATCCCAGGCCGCCCTGATTGAGTCGGGGATTTCAAAGGCCGGGTAATCCCAGCCAAGCTCCCTCCGGCTGGCTTCCACCTCGTCGGCACCCAGCGGGGCACCATGCGTCGCGGCCGATCCCTGTTTGTTCGGTGCGCCAAAGCCGATGACCGTCTTGCAGCAGATCAGCGACGGGCGTTGTTCGTCCGCAAGCGCCTCGTCGAGCGCCCGTGCGACGGCTTCATTGTCGTGCCCGTCTACGCTTGCAATGACCTGCCAACCGTATGCCTCGAAGCGCTTTGCCGTGTCATCGGAGAACCAGGCATCGACGTCGCCATCGATCGAGATGCCATTGTCGTCGTAGAGGCAGATCAGCTTGCCGAGCTTGAGCGTGCCCGCGAGTGAACAGGCCTCGTGTGAGATGCCTTCCATCAGGCAGCCGTCGCCCGTGAACACGTAGGTCCGGTGATTGACGATGTCGATATCGGGCCGGTTGAAGGTCGTTGCCAGCATTTTTTCGGCGATCGCCATGCCCACCGCATTGCCGATTCCCTGCCCGAGTGGACCGGTCGTCGTCTCTATGTACAGATCCGGATCTCGTTCGGGGTGCCCCGCCGTTCGATACCCTAGCTGTCGAAAATTTCTGAGTTCGTCCATCGGCAGATCGTAACCGGTCAGGTGAAGAAGGCTGTACAGCAGCATCGATCCGTGGCCGTTCGACAGCACAAAGCGATCTCGATCGAACCAGCGTGGGTCGCCCGGGTTGTGCTTCAGATAATCATTCCATAGCACTTCGGCAATATCCGCCATGCCCATCGGCATGCCCGGGTGCCCGGATTTGGCCGCCTCGACGGCATCCATGCTCAGCGCCCGAATCGCATTTGCGAGTTCTCGCCGGGGAGGCTGGCCGGCAACAGTCGAACGGCTGATCTGGTGTGACATGAGAGTCTTTGTCCGGCCTCGCTGGCCGAGTGTTATGGTTAATTGCCGAGAAAAATGGCGGAATCAAGCTGGCGCATTTTCGTAGTTTTTTCGGGCAGCCGCAAGGGGGACCCCACGCACCGATCATGGGCTGATTTACAGGATTTGTAATATGTTGGGCCTGTGATGCAGCGCCTGATCTTGGGGTACAATGCGGTGCTTGCGAAAAATTACAAGCGACTAATTCATGAGTGAGACTTTCTTGTTCACCTCCGAGTCCGTTTCCGAGGGTCATCCGGATAAGATATCCGACCAGATTTCCGATGCCGTGCTCGATGCCATTATCGAGCAGGACACATCCGCCCGCGTAGCTTGCGAGACGCTCGTCAAGACGGGGCTGGTCATCGTGGCGGGCGAAGTGACCACCTCGGCCCAGGTCGAAATTGAAGAGTTGGCAAGAAATACGATACTGGAGATCGGTTACGACGATTCTGCCATGGGCTTCGACGGCCGCACCTGTGCCGTACTGAATGCGTTGGGCAAGCAATCGCCGGATATCGCGCAGGGCGTTGACCGGGACGCCGCGCAAGACCAGGGTGCCGGCGACCAGGGCCTGATGTTCGGCTATGCGTGTAACGAGACGGATGTACTGATGCCCGCCCCCCTTACGTTCGCACATCGACTGGTCCACCGGCAGGCAGAAGTCAGAAAGAGCGGTGCGCTGCCGTGGTTGCGCCCGGACGCTAAGAGCCAGGTAACTCTTGTCTACGAAGACGAAAGGCCGGTCGCTATCGATGCGGTCGTACTGTCGTCGCAACATCACGCGGACGTCAAAATGGATGACCTGCGTGAAGGCATCATGGAGGAAATAATCAAGCCGGTACTGCCCGCAGAGTGGCTCGGCAAGAGTACGAAATATCACATCAATCCGACCGGTCGTTTCGAAATCGGCGGGCCGATGGGTGACTGTGGCCTGACCGGCCGGAAGATCATCGTGGACACTTACGGCGGTTCGGCCAGACACGGCGGCGGAGCCTTTTCGGGCAAGGACCCGTCGAAAGTCGATCGATCTGCCGCGTATGCATGCAGATATGTCGCCAAGAATATCGTCGCCGCAGGGCTCGCGGATCGATGCGAGATACAGGTGTCCTATGCGATCGGGGTAGCCGAACCGACATCGATCAGCGTCCATACGCTCGGTACCGGCAAGATCAGTGAACGACGCTTGACTGACCTGGTCCGCGAGAATTTCGATCTGAGGCCCTACGGCATCCTGAAGATGCTGAACCTGTTGCAGCCGATTTACAAACAGACGGCGGCCTACGGTCATTTCGGCCGGGAAGATATCGACCTGAGCTGGGAACGCACGGACAAAGCCGACGCCCTTCGCGGCGCCGTTGCGGCCTAGCCTGGAAGCACACGAACAGGAGACTTATATGAGCAGCGAAGCCGTTGCCATCCAACAACCCGATCACAAGGTTGCAGACATAACACTCGCCGGCTGGGGCCGAAAGGAAATCGCCATCGCAGAGACGGAAATGCCGGGGCTCATGGCATTGCGTCGCGAGCACGAAGGGCAGACGCCCCTGGCCGGTGTCAGGCTTGCCGGGTGCCTGCATATGACGATTCAGACGGCGGTCCTCATTGAAACGCTCAAGGCACTGGGCGCAGACATCCGCTGGTCGTCCTGCAACATATTTTCCACACAGGACCATGCGGCCGCGGCGATCGCCGACTCGGGAGTGCCCGTATTCGCCTGGAAGGGCGAAACCGAAGAGGAATACTGGTGGTGTGTCGACCAGACGATCAACGGGCCGGACGGCTGGCACCCCAATATGGTGCTGGACGACGGCGGTGATCTGACCCTCGTCCTGCATGATAAGTATCCGGACCTGATGAAGAAGGTCCGCGGCTTGTCGGAGGAAACGACGACAGGCGTCAAGCGCCTGTATGAAATGCAGAAGGAAGGCAGCCTGTTGTGCCCCGCCTTCAACGTCAACGACTCGGTAACCAAATCGAAATTCGACAATCTCTACGGCTGTCGCGAATCGCTGGTCGATGGCATCAAGCGCGCGACGGATGTCATGATTGCCGGCAAGATCGTCATCGTCTGCGGCTACGGCGACGTCGGCAAGGGATGTGCTCAGTCATTGCGCGGACTGGGCGCGACAGTATGGATAACGGAAATCGATCCGATTTGCGCGCTGCAGGCCGCGATGGAAGGCTATCGCGTCGTCGAATTCGGCGAAGTCTGTAATAAGGCCGACATCGTCGTAACGGCGACCGGCAACTACCACGTCGTGACCGGAGCTCACATGGAACGGATGAAAGATCAGGCCATCGTTTGCAACATCGGTCACTTCGACAATGAAATCGACGTAGCGTACCTGCGTCAGTATGAATGGGAGAATATCAAGCCACAGGTGGATCACATTGTCTTTCCGGACGGCAAGCGGATTATTCTCCTGGCCGAAGGTCGACTCGTAAACCTTGGTTGTGCCACGGGTCATCCGAGTTTCGTGATGTCAAACTCGTTTACCAACCAGGTTCTTGCGCAAATTGAACTATGGCAAAACGGCGACAAATACAAGAAGGAAGTCTACGTCCTGCCGAAACACCTCGATGAGAAAGTGGCCCGGCTGCATCTCGATCGCATCGGCGCCAAGTTGACTCCGCTGACCGACAAACAGGCCGACTACATCGGCGTATCCAAGGACGGGCCGTTCAAGCCTGACTATTACCGCTATTGAGGCAGCTAGAACATGGGGACGGACCCCGCGGGGTCCGTCCCCATTATTTTCCGTGGCCTGACACCGCGCAAACGGATATCATCTTCGCACGGGAGATTGCGGAAAGCCGCGTGAGCAGAGGGTCGTAGCACTATTCGGATGTCGGCTGATCCTATACGGGTCCTACACGTCACGGACCCGCACCTGTTCGCTGATTCGGAATCGAGTCTGCGGGGCACCGTGACCCATTCCTCACTTTCCGACGTGCTCGCACATATTCATGACTCGGGCTGGAATGCAGACCTGGTCGCGATGACGGGCGACCTGATTCAGGACGGCTCACACGAGGCCTATGACCGGTTCTGCAAGCTGATGCGGCCTCTGGGCCTTCCCGTTTATTGTGTGCCCGGTAATCATGACGTGCGGTCGATCATGAAGGACGCACTCGCCGGCCCGGAATTTCACTATTGCGAATCGTGCATGATCGCGAACTGGCAGATTGCCGGCATCGATAGCTGTATTAGCGGCGATGCTGGCGGGCGAATTGAGGCACATGAAATGGAAAGGCTGGAGAGCTTACTCGATGACACGACAGCCGATCATGTATTGATTTGTCTACATCACCCGCCGCTACCGGTCGGCAGCAAATGGCTGGACCAGGTCGGCCTCAGCAACGGCGAGGAATTCCTTCGCCTGATAGCGCGAACGGGCAAAGTCAGGGCTGCAATCTTCGGGCACGTACACCAGAACTTCGAAGCCCTCCGTGATTCGATAAGCATCATCGGAACACCGTCTACGTGCCGCCAATTCAAGCCGGGCAGTGAAGATTTTGCGCTGGACGATAATCCACCGGCATATCGCAGAATCAGTTTGCAGCCGGACGGCGGCTTGGACACGCAACTCATCTGGCTGACTGACTGAATGGCCGTTCGACCGACTTTGCTCAAGTTTCTGTTCGCGATCTGGCTGATTAGTGCAGCCGGCACGGCAGCGCCCCGGGGAAACGGACACCCTGTCTCGATTTGGCAGATCACGGGTCAGGATAACCGGATATACCTGCTCGGCTCGATTCATGTGCTCCGCGAGCGTGATCACCCGATACCAATCGCCATCGAGGAAGCTTACCGGGAAGCCGAGGTCCTGATCATGGAACTGGATATCGACGACCTTGACCCGATCGAGATGGTCGGCCTCGTGAACGAGCTTGGCGTAATCAAGGACGGCGGCAGCCTGCAAGAGGTCATGGGAACGCAGCTATATGACCAGGCGGTCGACTACGCGGCGCGGCTCGATATCCCGATTTCCTTGCTCGCGCAGTCGGAACCGTGGCTCGCCGCCGTGACCGTCGAGCAAATGATGCTCGTCAGGATCGGCTTCAATCCAGAATTTGGAATCGAGTTCCATCTTGCGGCGAAGGCGGACCAGGATAACAAACCGGTCCTCGGCTTCGAGTCTGCCCGCGAACAGCTCGAGTTCCTCGATGGGCTGTCTCTGCCCGCGCAGCGCTCACTGCTCATCCAGACACTTCAGGAAAGTCTGACAATCGAGAATGATATCGATCTGTTAATCAATGCATGGCGCCATGGCGACATTGCATTTCTGGAAAAGAACCTGCTCTTCGAGATGCAGAGATACCCGGAGCTATACACGACGCTGGTTGTGGATCGAAACGAAGCCTGGGTCGAAAAAATCAGGGAACTGATCTGCAAGGAGGACGATTACCTTATTGTCGTGGGGGCCTTGCATCTGGTCGGCACGGACGGCGTGCCGGCGCGCCTTGCTGAAATCGGAATCACAGCAGAACAGCTGACAGAGCCGGATTATTGAGACAGGTTTTATATCTCCACCATTTCGAAATCTTCCTTGCCGGCACCACAGTCGGGGCAACGCCACGACAACGGTATATCATCCCATCGGGTACCCGGCGGAATTCCCGATTCGAAATCGCCCTCCTCTTCGTCATAGACGTAGCCACAGATGAGACACATGTAGGTTTTCATGATATGCGGCAGGAGTTTACCAGCAGACTCTCCGGTTTTATGAGAGATCGCCGCTTCGGTAGCATGCGCTCCTCCGCAGGAAGGATCCGATGAGTCTTTTTGAAGACGCAAAGAAATTTATTGCCGGTGGCGTCAACTCCCCGGTCCGGGCCTTTGCGGCCGTTGGTGGCGAGCCGGTCTTTTTCAAGAGTGCGAAAGGTGCCTGGCTGGAAACTGAAGACGGCCGGCACATGATTGACTACGTTGGCTCGTGGGGACCGATGATTCTCGGGCACGCACACGCCGATGTCGTCAATGCCGTAACTGAAGCTGCCGCATCCGGGCTGAGTTTCGGCGCCCCCACCGTCGCCGAGACCCGGCTGGCACAGAAAATCTGTGAGCTGATGCCGTCGATGGAACGCATCCGCATGGTGAACTCGGGCACGGAGGCAACGATGAGCGCTATTCGACTTGCCCGCGGCTTCACGGGTCGTGAAAAAATCATCAAATTCGAAGGCTGCTATCATGGTCATTGCGATTCCTTACTGATCAAGGCGGGTTCCGGAGCACTGACGCTCGGTGTGCCGAGCTCACCTGGCGTGCCCACCGGACTCGCCGAGCACACCGTAACGCTTGGCTTCAACGATCCGGACGCAGTTGAAAAGGCGTTTGTGGAACTCGGCGAACAGATCGCCTGCGTCATCGTCGAGCCGATCGCGGGCAACATGAACATGGTACCGCCCGAGCCCGGATTCCTGGAAGTGCTCAGGGCATGCTGCGATGAGTATGGCGCTGCCCTGATTTTCGACGAAGTGATGACCGGATTCCGGGTGGCAAAGGGTGGCGCTCAGGAGATCTTCGGCATTCGGCCCGACCTGACGACGCTGGGAAAAATCGTCGGCGGGGGCATGCCTGCTGCGGCATTTGGCGGACGCGCCGACATCATGACGAGCATCGCGCCGGACGGCCCTGTCTATCAGGCAGGCACTCTCTCGGGTAACCCGCTCGCGATGGCGGCCGGCCTGGCGACCCTGCAGGGGATCGACACACCCGGATTTTATTCTTCTCTCGGTAAGCAAACTGCAAGGTTGGCTACCGGACTGGCCGAGCTCGCGCGCGACGCACGAATACCTTTGTCCGTAGAGGCGACGGGTGGCATGTTCGGCATCGTATTTTCTGCGGACGGGCCGATCAGGCGGTTTGCGCAAGTTGCAGCCGCCGATGTCGACATGTTTCGGCGTTTCTTCCACGGAATGCTCGAAGGCAATGTATATTTTGCACCATCGGCATTCGAAGCCGGGTTCGTGTCCAGCGCACATGGCGACGAGGAAATCAGCAAAACGCTTGAGGTGGCCGCAACTGTATTCAGGACGCTGATTCCGGACCGCGGACCTCGTTGAGCACATCCCGAACCAAGTTAAGACGTACGAGCGCGTCGTCCGCTTCCAGGCAAGTCTGTTTTTGCTCCGGGCTGATCGGCAGAATCTCGGCAAAGCGATACCCCACCCAGCCCGCGTCGTCGTATTGCCTGTCCAAGGGCTCGTACAACCGTCCCAGGTCATCGAGAATGCCGGCAAGAATATGTGCCAGCGGCCTGTATTCGTCCGGCAGGGAATAGTGATTCTCGGGTTCCAGGAGCTCGATCTCACCAACGTTCAGGCCGTCCGGCTGTCGATGCGACGATATCAGGCGGAAGCGTTGTTCGCCGATCGCCGTGACGCCCAGCAGACCATCACTGCCCTGATACCAGTCGGTAACTCTCGCAAGCGTGCCGACTTTGTACATAGTCGCCGGACCGGACTCGCTGCCGCTCCTGATCAGCAGAACGCCGAATGGTGCATCTTTTTTCAGGCAGTCGCTGACCATGTCCAGATACCGGGGCTCGAAAATGCGAAGCGGCAGCGGGCCACCGGGATAGAGAACCGTAAGCAATGGAAAGAGAGGGACCTTCACGGGATTCCGGATACCCAATTACCGACGCG
>JBHIDG010000125.1:0-8852 GCA_046760025.1 Woeseia sp.
GTACTGTCCCCTTGATTTCATTCCGGCACGTATTCCTTGGGCCTCGCCGAGCCTTCTCCGAAGAAGAACTTGTCCATTTCCGTTTCGAGGAACTTGCGGGCCTCCGGCTCTATGGGCGTGAGCCGGTACTCGTTGATCAGCATCGTCTGGTGCCCCAGCCATTGCTGCCACGCTTGCTTGCTGACGCTGTCGTAAATGCGCTGACCGAGATCACCCGGATAAGGCGCATAGTCCAGGCCTTCGGCTTCCATTTTGAGCAAGACGCAATTAACGGTTCGTGTCATTTACAATCTGCCAGTGTCTGAATCAGCTTGCTGACCGGCGCCGCCATGCCACCCGGAGGCGGCGTGCCAATTTCATGCCAGATGCTGTCTTCGGTATCACGGACTGTACTCGACTGCGCCGACAAGCGCACGGCGATCGGCTGTATGTCGAGATCGTAATGCGTGAAACTGTGCCTCATCGTCCGCCAGCGATCCAGCTCCGCCGGTCTGGCGTTGAGTTGCCGCTCACACCATCGGCCGACCTCGGTATCGTCCTCGATTTCGGGCAGGCTCCACAGCCCACCCCAGATGCCCTGAGAGGGGCGGCGCTCGAGATAGACGACCCCATCGAAGTGTGCGAGCACCATGTTGGCATGGCGGAGCGGTCTCTCCTTTTTTTTGCGTCCTGCCGGGTATTGGCTCACCGCATCGAGACTCGACGCGACGCATCCGGATTTCAGCGGGCAAGCGTTGCAGTCAGGTTTGCTGCGCGTGCAGACAGTTGCACCAAAATCCATGATTGCCTGCGTATAGGCCGCGACATCCTGTTGCGGTGTGTGTTCATCGGCCAGTCTCCAGAGTTTCCTGGATACCTCGGTCTTGCCCGGCCAGCCTTCGACCGCGTGGTAGCGCGACAGTACGCGCTTCACGTTGCCGTCGAGAATCGGATACCTCTGTTCGTAAGCCAGCGACACGATGGCGCCGGCTGTCGATCGCCCGATGCCCGGCAGTTCTACGATCTCCGCGTAGCTCGTTGGAAACTCTCCGTTACTCCTGTCGCGTATCAGGCGCGCCGCCCGGTGCAGGTTTCTGGCCCGCGCGTAATAGCCAAGCCCCGACCAGTGATGTAGTACCTCGTCGAGGTCGGCGTCCGCGACCGCTGTCAGGTCCGGAAACGACGCCATGAATCGCAGGAAATAGGGAATAGCCGTCGATACCTGCGTCTGTTGCAACATGATCTCCGATACCCATACCCGGTATGGTGTCGGCACCTGCTGCCAGGGAAGGTCTTTGCGGCCGTTTTTTCGGTGCCAGCGCAACAAGGTCTGTGCAAGAATGGTCATGGCTCAAAAAGTCGGTTCTTCGCCGCGCGCCAGAATCTCGATTCGGTTCACCGCGCGGTAGCCGCCTTCTTTCAGTGCGCGCTGGATAAAGTATGGGCCGATGACCGGTGGCACCCAGAACCGAGGCTTCATTTCAAAGTCGTAGATCATCAGCGTGCCGTCACCTTCCATGCTCAGCTGCCACCTCTCGCGGCTGTATTCGAAGTCACTCTTAGCAGGATCGGCCATGGCAACGATATCGTGCTTCGGAGTCAGCAGCAGGTATCCCCTGCGATCGAAGCCCATGCACCAAAACAATACGCAACCTTCCATGCGCGTATAGAACCGTGGCCGGCCGTCGGCGCCCGGTTCGACGTTATTGCTGGCAACGATCGCCGACGTAAACTTCTTGAACAGGTCATAATCGGTCAACACGGCGTACAGATCATCCTGGCTGGCACGGATCAGCGTCACCGACTTGAGATGGTACCGCCCCTCGTCCAGGGAAACGGAAATTGATCGTATTTCCGCGCCGTCCGAGGTCAATGCCGTCGTGCCCATGATGACGGCACAGAGGCCGAGGATCAGCTTTCGCCGCACCGGGAACATCAGACTTATCGCTCAAATATCTTCTTGAGCGCATCCTCGAGCGTTTCCTCGGGCTCTGCATCCGGCTCCACAACCTCGGCCGGCTGCTCGGCCGGTGGCTCATCGCTCCCGCCCGGCAGTTCGCCTATCAGGCGTTTCTTGATTTCCTCGCCCTTCTTCTCGACCTGATGTTCGAGCCGCGCCCTCGCCATCGTCTCGATGTCCGGCTTGATGCTTGGCGAGGCAAGCGGTCCGGTGATGCTCAGCGGAATGACGGCTTCGGTAAAGTCTGCAAGCTCGGTCGCGTTGGCGGGATCGATAAATTCGGGTTGCTCCAGGACCCGTGCCGACATCGAGTAATCGATCTGCCCCTCGGCCAGATCGACGCTGCCGTTACCGGTCAGTCTAAGAAACGGCAGCTCCACAAGCAGGTCGTCATTGTGAAAGACGCCATCCGTTACGGCCCCGCTGGCGCGGACAGCCGTGAATTCCGTACGTGCCGGTGAGCGCGGCTCCGGCGGTGCCTCACGATTGAATAATGCGCGGGCGGATCGCAGCTGGTGCCACACGTCGGTGCCTTGCCAGGTGCCGTTCGCTAATGCGAAGGCCATGTCCCCGTGCAGGTCCCTGCGTATGGCCGCAAGGTTCCTGCCGCTGCCGCTCAATTTAAAGCTGCCGTCGATAGTCCCTGTGATATTTTCCTGCCCGAACATCGACCTGGCGAGCTGTGAGAGCTGCACACCGGCGACTTTTTCATTGACGGATATCGATGGCGTGTCACCGGCCGCATTTATCCGCACGTCGCCCGAGTAGGCGCCTTCGAAAAGCCCGGCACTGATAGGATGCATCCGTAGCTTGCCGTCGGCGCTATTCAGGCCGACGACGACATTCTCGAATGTCATGCCGGACAGGGTTGCGCGATCGATTTTCACGGTTCCCCGTGCCTTCAGCGGCCGGATCAGGTCCGCCGGGATCTCGATGTCATTCTGCGTCGCAGCGGAATCGCCGCTCACGCCAGCATCCGCCGGTGCCATGTAGCGATCGAGGTTGATGCTGTCGGCATTCAGGTCGAAGCGATAGGCGCCGCGCTCGGTCAACGGCAAGCTGAGCTGCCCCATGAGCGTGGTGTCGTCGAGTACCAGGGTCATCGATGTCAACGCCAGGGCAGATTCATCGACCTCCGCCCTGGCGCTGAACGAGACCCGTTCGAGCGCCTCGGGATCGGCCGTGGGCGGCGCATCGACGCCCAGCGTCCGCATCAACTCCCTGAGAGAGAACGGCCGGACCTGAAGCGTCATCCCGGGCCGCGGGTTCGTATAAGAGGTCGGCTCGACCTCGGCCGACACGTCAATCCCGAGAAGCGACAGATCCATTGCACCCATCGACACCCGCCCGGCCGCCATATCGACATTAACCGAAGGGGCGCTCAAGCGGAATTCAGTGGTTTCTGCGGCGACACCGTCCAGCTGTCCCTCGAATCGAGAGTCTCTGATCGAGAGTTGCTCCTTGTCTCCGGCCAGCGTCACCGTGCCGCCGAACTCGAGGTGTCCCGAGACGCCGGCCGGCTCGTTGCCGAAATCAAACTCGGCCTCGAGATCGAATGGCTTGCCGGCGGTAATACTGCCGGTGCTGAGCGTGAGACCGTCGACCGTGTTTGATGTACCCGCCTGTGCATCGCGGAACGAGATCGACGCGTTGCTCAGACTGACGCTGGCAATATCGAGAGCTCTTCCCTCGTTGGTCTCTTCGATATCCGCGGCGGGCCCCTGTCCTGCGGCCTCTGCGAGATCGTCCCAGTTGTTTCTGCCGTTTGCGGCAACTTCGAGGTTGAGCGATAGCGAATCCAGGGAGGCGGTACCGATACTTATGGTTTGTTCGATGAGGAGCGGCATCAGCCGTACGCTCAGTATTGCCTCCGCAACACTTAGAAATGGTTCATCTCCGAATCCTTCCGCATTGCCGAGTCGTGTGCTGCCAACCCGAACCGCAACCCACGGAAACACGCTCAGCGAAAGGTCGCCCTCGATAACCAACTCGCGGCCGGTCGCATCCCTGACCTGTGCGGAAATTTCGTCCCGGAAGTCGTTGGGATCGAAGAACAGCAGGAGCGCAATCGAGGCCAGTACCGCAATTCCGACGATGCCGGCGATGATAATAAGGAGTAATTTTGCCACACGACCCATGACGAATGCCCTCGACACAAGGCCGACAGAATATCATCAATAGGGAGACGACTACGGGGCGGATCCCTCGGAGTCCGTCCCCCCGATACCTTTTTGTCAGTCTTTGCAGAGGTTGAGGTCACCGTTCAGCGTTTTGACAGTCACACGGCCTTTGCCGCCGCCCTCGATGAATTTGAGTTCCCTGCCCGGCGTGTACTCGCTGGCCCTGACCGGTTGCGGGCCGAAGCAATTGCGAATATCGCCATTGAAGGTCTCGATATCGAAGCGGGCTGAGACTTTGCCGTCGAATTCAATTTCCAGGTCGCCGTTGATCGTCTCGACGTTCAATGTCCCGTCATCGGACAATTTCGCCTTGAACACGATGTCACCGTTGGTCGTCTCGAGCCGAACCCTTTCGAAGCTGCCGTTGACGAGAACGAGATCTCCGCTGACGGAATTGACTACCGCTTCACCCGCCAGGTTTTGCGCATCGATATCTCCACTGACGCTGCTCAGCTCGGCATGGCCGGACTTGTCATCGCCCTGCACCTCGACGTCTCCGCTCACGGTCGTAATCTCAATGTCGGCCGAATTGACCTCACTATCGATATCTCCGCTTACGGACTGAAGCTGCAGTGTGCCATGTACGTTCGTCACATCGATGTCGGCACTGACGCCGCCGACTTCGAGCGAACTCTTCTCAGGCACATGAATAACAAGCTCGCTGGAAATATTGCGTCCACCCCTCTTCGGTGTTCTGACCGTTATCTCGATATTCTTGCCGTCACGCTCGAATACCAGCTCTTCAACTGAACTGCCGAGTTCGCCGGATACTTCGACCTCTTTGCGTGACCAACCGGTGACCTCAACGGAGCCGGCGGTGTTGTTGATCGACACAAAGCTGTCCGCAGCCGCATCCAGCCGTCGAGCAACGCTTTCTGCCGCCGCCGCGGCGCTGAGCAAACTCAAACAAGTCAGGGCCAAAATTCTCATCGTCAATCTCTCAATAGTAAGTAGGTTTTCGTGGTGCTTACTCTTATGCACCGCATCAGATATCCGTCCTGTACATCACGGCATTCGCCAAGCCATCGACCTTCATCATCTGAGACAGCTCTTCACGGTAAGTGCTCAGGAGCAGTTGCTGAAGCAACGCGTTATCCGGTTCTTTGGCCAGCGCTCTGTTAATCTCGCCGATCGCTTCGCGTATGGTGTCCAGGTTTTTCTTCACCTCGGCTCGTGCTTCCGGAGACACCAGCTCCAGTTCTTCTTCGAGCTGCGCCCTCAAATTGTTGCGTGCATCCAAGTAATCGGGACCGAGCATATAATGGCCGCCAAAGCTCGCCCGTTCGACGTTGAGACCCGTCAGGTCGGCGTCCGGTGGGCGCGGCCAAGTGCCGTCATTCATTACCAGCCAGGTCAGGCCCGACGAGGAGCCGACAAGCAGTACGATCGCCGCTGCCTGTGCAAAGACGTTGCTCCGGCGTGACCGCGCAGGCGCGGTGATCGAATTTGCGATCTCCGGCCACAGGTCGCGCTCAGGTCTAACCTCCGTCTCGAGCGCGCGTGCCGCTTGCATTAGATTGTCGTCGAAGCTCTCATTCTCGTTCATGATCATGTCCGCTCTGCTTTAGTTGCTGCGCGAGTAGTCTTCTTGCGCGGTGCAGTTGTGCCTTGCTGGTTCCCGTTGCTATGCCGAGCATGTCGCCAGTCTCCTCATGGCTGTAGCCGTACACGGCGTGCAGCACGAAAACGTGTCTTGCGCCGTCCGGTAGCTCGTCGACCGCCTTCTGCAGATCTTCGAAGCCGGCACAGTCGCCTTCCGTCGCCGGCGCCGGCGATATGTCCGTCACGGCCTGTATGCGGTCTCGCTCGCGCCTCGACTTTCTCATCCTCGCCAGCACCGAGTTCACCGCAATCCGGTGCAACCAAGTGCCAAACGCGCTGTCGCCCCGGAACTTCGCGAGCTTCTTCCAGGCCTGGATGAATGTCTCCTGCGTACAATCCTCGGCCTCACTCGCATCGCCCGTCATGCGCAGGCACAGCCCATAAACCTTGTCGACGTACAGCCTGTAGAGCGATTCGAACGCGGACACATCCGCCTTCCGGGCGCGCTCCACCCAGCCCTTCTCGTCGATAAGGACCTGCTCGGTCACCGCCAGCACTGCGTTGTCGCCCGCGGCGCCGGCTGCCGGAAGCGCCTCCAATGTCCGGTTCTCCTCATGCTTTACTGCTTTGATGCCGACCGTAGTCCGATGGTTTAATGCCGGCGGCCGCGAACGTCAAATATTCCTTGCCAGACTGCGATTTACGGCGATTCTGGTATGATTCGTCAGGCCCTTTTTGGCCGAATGATTCGTCAGTTACCGCGTAGCATCGGTCGAGGAATTGACCGCTTGAGCGTGGGCGCGATAACTGTCGAGCCACTCGGCCTAGCGTTGCGGCAGCAGCCAAAAAAGAAAAATATGACAATGACCACGACTTGTCCGGTTCCCCGGAGGATGTGGACGGAGATGACTCAGAGCTGATGGCGGGGCATTCGATTCTTTATCTGGGCCGCGGGGACTTTACGGCCGCCTATCTCGACAAGCTGCAGGCTTCGCGTTACTGCAGCAGGCTTGTTCACTCCGAGGCACTGAGTGTCCCGAACGATGCATCGGAAGATATCGATATCGTCCTGTTCGAGCCAGGACCCGCCATCGCGCAGTCCGGGCAGACCCTGCAGTCACTGATTCACTCATTGGGCGACTACCCGGTGATCGCGGTCACCGTGCGCGAACAGGAACATCGTGGCGTAGCCGCCGTTCGCCTGGGTGCCCAGAACATGATCTGCGTGGACGACATATCGGAGGCCGAGCAGGAAGCCATCTTCGATCATGCCGTAGAGCGTTTTCGATTGCTGACGCGGCTGTCGGACACCGACAGCACGGTGCTCGGAATCCTCAAGAGCATAAACGATGGTGTCATCGTGCTTAACCACGAAGGAAAAGTGCTCGACATCAATCCGGCGGCCCGCTCGATTCTCGGCCTCGGCGCCAGAGAGCGTCCGGATGAGAAATGGAGCGGCACTTTCTGCAGTATCGCGACGGATGGAGAGACCGTGGTGGACACTCAGGAGATGCCCTTCGTCAAAGCGCGCAGCGGTCAGAAATTCAGCAACCAGACTGCGACATACCGTGCTCCCGAACAGGAGGACACGGTCCTGAGCATTAACGGGCAGGGTCTCTATGATGGCAGCCATTCACTCGTCGGCGGCGTCATCACCTTTCGCGATATCACCGATATCACGAAGAGGACAATTGAACTCGAAAAACGTGCCCAGTACGACGAACTGACGCTTTTGCCGAACCGTCGCCTGTTCGTCCGGCAACTTGAAAAAGCCATCGGCCGCGGCGAAAGATCATCACGATCACTCGCGGTGCTATTCATTGACTTGGACAAATTCAAATCGGTAAACGACACGCTCGGTCACGACGTCGGCGACGATGTGCTGCGGCAGGTCGCCGACCGCCTGACAAAGACTCTGCGCATCGGCGATTTTTCCGGCCGCTGGGGTGGCGACGAGTTCGTCGTCCTGCTCGAAGACTTTGACGATCCGAGAAACGCGGCGGCAGCCGCACAGAAACTGGTATTGCTCCTGTCGGAAAAATATCTCGCCGGCAACAGTGAAGTTTACGCGACGCCAAGCATTGGCATAGCGATCTACCCGGATTCCGGCCGGCAGGCAGAGCGTCTTATCAAGGCTGCGGACCTCGCGATGTACCAGGCAAAGAAACGTGGCGGCGGCCGCTTCCAGTATTATTCGAGCTCGCTGAATACCAGGCTCGAGCAGCGCGAGGAACTGGAACTCGGTTTGCGGCACGCCCTGGTCCGTGACGAGTTCGTCCTGCACTATCAACCTCGCATCGATGTCGGCACGGGTCGGCTGATCGGCCTGGAGGCGCTGCTCCGCTGGCAACATCCGCGCTTCGGCTTACTGCCCCCGGCTCGCTTCTTGACCATTCTCGAAAGCAGCGGCCTCATACATTCCACCGGCGAGTGGGTGATCGATACTGCGTGTCGGCAACTGGCTAGCTGGCAACACCAGTTCGAACTGCCGGATCTCGCCATGGCCATCAATCTCTCCCAGCAACAGCTGATGCACGGCAGGCTCGTCGACGCGGTATCGAAGTCCCTCGCAAATACGGCGCTCGATCCTGGTTGCATTGAACTGGAAATCGGCGACGGCGACATCGTCAACAAGCGGTCTACAGAGTTGGAGACGCTACGTGGTCTTCGGAACCTCGGCGTCAGGCTGTCACTGGATCATTTCGGAACCGGCGATTTGTCATTCAGTTCGCTGGATACCGGCGTAATCGACAGTTTCGTCCTGGATCCGTCGCTGATCCAGGACGTTGAAGAGAACGACAGTCACCAGCGCATCGTTCGTGCCGCAATCGCGATGGCCAGAGGTCTCGACATCGAAGTCGCGGCAGAAGGCGTTGAGACGATCACACAACTCGAATTCTTGCGGAGCTGCAACTGCGATCTTGCGCAAGGATTCTTGATCAGCAAACCCATGCACGCCGAGAAGATGTCGTCGATTCTGAGGAGCGAGATTGCCGGCACAAGGCTGTTGAGCCGCCGCATGCCTTAGGTGCCGGACCGAACTTTCCTAACTTCTCTAAATCTTGCCCCGGCAAGTTAGGAAAGTTCGGTCCGGCACCTTCAACAGCCTTCCGTATAGCTAATGACCACCGGCTCCGATGCCGGGCTCGACGGTTGGACATAGAGGACGGCACAGCCTGATGCAGAAGACG
>JBHIDG010000126.1:0-8788 GCA_046760025.1 Woeseia sp.
GCACCATATTGTTCCACCAGCCCTGCCCTGACATGACAGTGCAGCTCATCATAAAGCGGCCTGACCTGCTGCCAGAGCCTTAATGTCTCCTGTTCGAATTCGACCGGTGTCATGTCGTATGCGGATTTCCACTTGTCGCCGAGGTCCTCGTACCCGAGTTCTGCGGCGCCTTCGTTCGCGAGCTCGGTATAGCGCCGGTATTTGTCGCGCATCGGGGGGGATATCGTGCGCCAGCCCTGCCAGGCATCCAGGAGCTCATCGTAGTCACGGCTCTGCTGCATTACGTCGGAGAGCTGCGGGAGGGTCATGCAGTCGCGCCCGTCGTCGGGGCAGTACTTTCCGGCGCCGTACATTCCCTCGAGTTCGGTAATGAGCTCGGCGAGTTCGCGCCGCTTCGCTGCATCGGCGGGCGCAGGCGCCGCAACGCCGAGCTTTAAGAGCTTGAGCGACCGTTCGGTTTCGGGCAACAGGTCCTGGCCCTCGTACTTTCGTGACTCGGCCACCGACCGGCTGTGCCATTCGGTGTAACGCTCGGTGGCAAGCGAATTCAGGATCGCCGTGTCTTCGGTAATATAAGTGGCCCGCACCCATTCCGCGGCGCCGGTCTCACGGTTCAGCTCGCTCAATTCATCGTTGATCCGGGCAACGAACACATCTGCCGTCTCGCCATTCCCGGGCCGCATGGACACATCGACCTCGCAGCCGGCAAGAATCAGCGCCAGCAGTATCAATCGTGTCTTCATTATTCGGCGCCGCCCATGAGCTTCTTCAACGGCTTCGTCAATACGAGAAAAATGAGACCGGCGCCACCGGTCGTGAGCACGATCTGCATGTACTGTGACGGCATGGTCTGCAGGTTTTCGGCGTCGAACTCGCCGGCGATCAGCCCGGCGACGACGTTGCCGAGCGCCGCCCCGAGAAACCAGATGCCCATCATCTGGCCGACATACCGCTGCGGCGCAAGCTTGGTTGTGGCCGACAGGCCCACTGGCGACAGGGCGAGCTCCCCGAGCGTGTGGAAGAGATAGGTAAAGAACAGCCAGGTCGGAAATACCTGATTCCCGGAGGCGACGAGCTTCGATGCGGCGACCATAACGAAAAAGCCCAGCGCGAGAATCACCAGGCCGAGGCCGAATTTCATGGGCGTCGAAGGATTCAGATTCCGTTTGGCCAGCGCAACCCACATCCAGGCATACACAGGGGCGAAAATGATGATGAACGCGGGATTGAGTGACTGGAACCAGGTGGAAAGCAACGGGAATGAGCCGACGGCCAGGACGGTGTACCGATCGGCGAAAATGTTCAGAGAGCTGCCCGCCTGCTCGAAACCGGACCAGAACATCGCGGCACCGAAAAACAGAAAGATGATGACGATCACTCGCTTCTTCTCGGCCGTGTCGAGCCCACCGAGCAAGAGTACGTATGCAAAATATGCAAGCGCCATGACGACGATGAGCGTCGTCGTCTGCTGGGCGATTCGTACCGGGTAAAACTCGAGGGCACCGGTGAATCCGAGCGCGACAACGATTGCAACGGCGAGCATCGCAATCGAGACACCGATCCAGCCATTGCGACGCTTCCGCGCATCGCGATTCGCATCACCCGTCGTTGCGGGATGCAGGCCGGCCTCGCCGAGGTAACTCCTTGTCAGCCAGAACTGCAGCACACCGAACAACATACCGACGCCGGCCGCGGCGAAGCCGTAATGCCACCCGAACTGCGGGCTCTGGCCGAGGTAACCGCATATCAGTGGCCCGAGGAATGCGCCGAGGTTGATGCCCATGTAAAAGATCGTGAATCCGCCGTCACGGCGGGGATCGCCGGGCTTGTACAACTCGCCGATGACGGCGCTGACGTTGGGCTTGAGTAGGCCGGTGCCGAGCACGACGAGCAACAGGCCGAGGATGAAGGCATAGCCCGAGGGCACCGCGAGCACGAAGTGACCCGACATGATGATAATGCCCCCCACGAACACTGCGCGCTGAGCGCCCATCAGCCTGTCGGCAATCCAGCCTCCCGGCAAGGCGACCAGATAGACGGCGGCGGTATAGATGCCGTAAATGGCCGTCGCGGTCCTGTCCGTCAGGCCCATGCCGCTGTTCATTACCTGGTCGGTCATAAACAGCACCAGGAGGGCACGCATGCCGTAGTAACTCAGGCGCTCCCACATCTCGGTGAAGAAAAGCGTAATCAGTCCACGCGGGTGGCCGAATGCTTCTGCACCGACCTCGGCGTCACCGGTTATAGCGGTATCGGTCATAGAATCAAGTCTCTCTTGGATCGGGATGCGCCGGGAAACTCGTTTGCCGCCCGTGCATGAAAGCCAGTAGTCGAATTTGGCCTCGCCACCCGTTATTTTGTTCCCGCATTAAACACTATTTTCTTACAGGCGCAACCCTACTCCGCCGGCTGAGCTTCTTCTCCGGGTTTTTCTTCCCTGATCGCGAAAACCCTCGCCATCAGTATGCCCAGCTCGTACAGCAGATATACGGGGACCGCGAGCAGGGTCTGGCTGATAATGTCCGGCGGCGTGAGAAGCATGCCAATGATGAAGGCACTCAGAAATACATAGGGCCGCGCTCTGCCGAGCTTCTCGGGAGAAGTCAGGCCTGTCCAGACGATCAGCACGGTCGCAATCGGCACCTCGAAGGCGATGCCGAAGGCAAAAACGATCGTCGTGATGAAATCGAGGAACAGCGATATATCGGTCTGCACCTCGACCCCGTCGGGGGCGACCGCGGTGAAGAAGGTGAACATCAGGGGAAACACGACGAAAAAAGCGAAAGCGATGCCGAGATAGAAAAGCATGATGCTCGATGCCACCAGCGGCATGGCAAAGCGTTTCTCCTTTTTGTAGAGGCCTGGCGCGACGAATGCCCAGACCTGGTACAGCACGATCGGCATGGCGATGAAAAGTGCCACGAAGAAAGTCAGCTTGAATGGCGTCAACAAGGGGGAGGCGACGGCCGTCGCAATCATCGCGTTGCCGGGCAATACTTCGCGCAACGGCTCGGAGACAAGCGCGAAGATATTGCGCGACCATGGAACCAGCGCCAAAAACACCAGCAGAACCGCCGCGGCAATCTTGAGCAAACGGCTTCTGAGCTCCACGAGATGTGAAAGCAGCGTGGTTTCTTCCAGAATCTCCTCTTCTCCGGCCGGCTGTTTTTTCCTGGCGTCGCTCACGATGTTTCTTTCGAAGGCTCGGTGTCCGGCGCCTCGACCGGCCCTTCAACCTGAGACGGCGCGTGATCGCTGACTTTGCCATCGTCACCGACACCGCTGCCTACGCTGTCCTTGTCGTGGGCGGGCGAAAAAGTGTCGTCCTCTTCGATCTGTGGCGTTGATGGCGGCTTGAGCCGCATCTGCTCTTCGAGATTCAGCTCATCTTCGAGTTGGCGCTTCATGACGCGGGTCATGCGCCGCGCCTGACCGAGCCAGGTGCCGAGTTGATTGGCGACGCGCGGGAGACGTTCGGGGCCCAGAACGATTAGCCCGATGAGAAAGAGAATTATCAGCTCCCAAAAGCCGATTCCGGACATGGCTGAAAACCGGCCTAGGTGCGATTTTCGTTGCTGGGTTCATCGACCGGCGTGTTCTCGAAGTCCGCGTCTTTCGACTGGTCGCCGATCTGCTCGGTCGACTCGGATTCGGCTTCATTCATTGCCGATCGAAATCCCTTTACCGCGTTTCCGAGATCCGAACCGAGCGACTTGAGGCGCTTGGTGCCGAATATGGCGATCACAATCACCAGTACGATCAACAGCTGCCAAATACTCACGTTGGCAAACATATCTCACTCTCCAGGGGCGTTGCCCCACTGATAGACACCCCTAACGACGGGGTGCGGTTTACGGTCATGATACAGCCACCGGGGTAACAAAACCGTATTCAGATCACGACTCGAGCCAGAAAGTTACCGGCCCGTCATTGACCAGACGCACTTTCATATCTGCGCCGAATTCACCGGCCTGTACGCCGGGCAGCTCCGAGGCGCAGGCCGTCACGAATCGGTCGAAGTAATCGCTGCCTTTCGCGGGATTGGCGGCCTTCGTGAAGCTGGCCCGGGTTCCCTTCCTGGTGTCCGCAGTGAGAGTAAATTGCGGCACTGCCAGGAGCCCCAGGCCCTCATCCAGGACGCTCCGGTTCATGCGCCCTTCATCGTCCGGAAATACGCGGTAGGTCAGTACCCGCTCGGCCAGCCGATTGATGTCGGCCTCCGCGTCGTCCCTGTGAACGGCGACCAGCACCAGCAGGCCCGGGCCGATCTCACCCACGATCCGGCCATCGATTGTAACGCTGGCCTCGGAAACTCTCTGCAGCAACCCGATCATGTTGGACTCCGTCCATACGGCCGATTCGTATATCTGAGTCTACTATTCAATAACGCGAGCTTCAGTCGCAGGGCCGGCGTGGCAGTCTGAATACGCCGGGCAAGCTCTAAGAGGCATCTTTTTCTGCGAGCAAGAGGTGCCGCGGACGGCGCCAGGGACGGCGGATCCGGGGCTTTGGCCCGTTGCCCGGGCCAGGGATGGGACGGCCCCGGCCGAAAGGCCGGGGTCTTGCCAGAAGCGGTCTCGGAGCGACGAAGCAGAGCGCCCGCAAAGGCGCTTGCCGGCCGGGGCTCACGCCGCTGGCCCGGCTGCGTTGTTGCGCAGCAAATGATCACCGACATTCGACGCCCCGCGCCAGTGGTCGCAGAAACACGACTAATGGATATTATTGAGGTCGCTTCTATACACTATGCGGCTTTCCGCAGACACTCGGGACAGAACATGAAGAGACGCGACTTCGTGGGGGGGCTGGCGCTGGCGGCGGGTGGCGCGGCCTGCGGCAGGCGACAGGTGGAAGCGACCGGCGCGACAACCCGTTCGGCGGAAACCTTCGAGTGGAACCTGGTTACATCCTGGCCGCCACGGCTGCCGGGTTTGGGCCTCGGCGCGGAGCACATCGCCGACAGAATAGCCAGAGCATCTAGCGGGCGCCTGAAGATCAAAGTGTATGCAGGCGGAGAACTGGTCCCGGCACTGGAGGTATTCGACGCCGTTAGCCGGGGCACGGCACAGATGGGCCATGATGCCTCGTACTACCATCGCGGCAAGGTGCCGGCGGCACAGTACTTTACTTCCATCCCCTTCGGACAAAACGCCAACGAGATGAACGCCTGGCTTTATTACGGCGGCGGAGTGGAACTCTGGCGGGAGTATTATGCGCAGTTCGACCTCGTGCCGTTTCCTGCCGGCCAGACCGGCGTTCAAATGGGTGGCTGGTTCAACAAGGAACTAAACTCGGTCGAGGATCTGGCGGGCCTGAAAATGCGTATCCCGGGACTGGGTGGCGAGGTGATGCAACGCGCCGGCGTGACACAGGTGACCCTTCCGGCGGCGGAAATTTTCACGTCACTACAGACAGGCGCGATCGACGCAGCCGAATGGGTAGGGCCATACAACGATGTGTCACTGGGACTGCACAAAGCCGCACGCTATTACTATTACCCGGGATGGCATGAACCCGGGCCGATGATCGAACTGATCGTTAACAGAAATGCATGGGATCAGCTACCCGATGATCTCCAAGCCATCGTCGACCTCGCCTGTCAGGCAGTCAACCTCGACATGCAGGCCGAATACAACTATGGCAACGCGATGGCGCTCGAGCAGCTGAATAGGGACCCGAACGTCGACGTCAGGCCGTTCCCTGACGATGTACTTACGCTGCTGAACAGGCTGAGCATGGAAGCGGTAGACGAACTGTCGGCTGAGGACGAGTGGTCGGCGCGTATTCAGAAATCGTTTTTCGGGTTTTTGGAAGTGTCGGCCGAGAATCAGCGGATCAGCGAACAGGCCTATCTGAATGCACGATCTAGCGTCCGTAGAGCATCTCAGGCAACCAGGTAACCAGCCCCGGGAATGCGGCGAGAACCAGCAACGCCAATAATTGAATTCCGACAAATGGAATAACGCCGCGATAGATCTGGGCGGTCGTTACGGCGGCGGGTGCAACACCGCGTAAATAGAACAGGGCGAAACCGAAAGGTGGCGTAAGAAACGATGTCTGCAGATTGATTGCGATCATGATTCCGAGCCAGACTGGATCGAGGCTCATTGTAAGAAGCACGGGACCGACAATCGGTACGACGACAAAAGTAATCTCGATAAAGTCCAGCACGAAACCGAGCAGAAACATGACCAGCATCACCAGCAGCACGGCGCCGAATACGCCGCCAGGCAGCGCTGCGAGGATGGCCCTTACACCGTCGTCCCCTTGGTAGCCCCGAAACACCAGAGAGAACAGCGACGCGCCGATCAGGATAAAGAACACCATGCTGCTGATGCGAAGTGTGCTGCGCATGACTTCCCGGAGGCGCTGCATGTTGAGGGCGCGGCGCTGCATGGCGATCAGCATTGCACCCATTGCGCCGACGCCAGCGGCTTCGGTCGGCGTCGCGAAGCCGCCGAGTATCGAACCCAGCACCGCAAAGATCAGTACGAGCGGCGGGAAAAGTGCTGCCAGCAGACCGGCCGCAGAAACGGGTTCCTTGCCGGCAGCCTGCGTCGGCATCGCGGACGGGCGGAGCCAGGCAACGATGACGAGGTAGACGACGTACAGGAGTACGAGCAGCAGGCCGGGCAGCAATGCGCCGGCGAAGAGATCGCCGACCGATACGGTCTTCGGTGAGAAAATTCCCTGGGACAGTTGCGCCTGCTGATACGCAGAGGACATGACGTCGCCCAGCATCACGAGGATGATAGACGGCGGAATTATCTGTCCGAGCGTGCCGGACGCGCAGATCGTGCCGGCCGACACCTCGGCCGAATAGCCGCGCTTGAGCATCGTCGGCAAAGATAACAGGCCCATCGTAACCACCGTTGCACCGACGATTCCGGTGCTTGCGGCAAGCAGCATGCCGACCAAGGTCACGGATATGCCCAGACCGCCCCTTAGCGAGCCGAACAGGGCGCTCAGTGTGTCAAGCAGCTCTTCCGCTATGCGCGCACGCTCGAGGGTTACACCCATAAACACGAACAGCGGCACGGCCACGAGGGTCTCGTTCCCCATGATGCCGTAAACACGGCTGGGCAGACCCGACAGGAAAGCCGCCTCGAAGCCGCCACCAATGACGCCGACAAAAGCGAAGACCAGGGCCGTACCACCGAGCGAGAAAGCCACGGGAAACCCGGCGAGCAACAGGGCAATGACTGAAAGGAACAATGCAAGCGCGACCCATTCCATCCTCAGCGCTTCCTAAGGATCTGCGCCGAACGCAGCAGCATGGATAATCCCTGCAAGGCGACCGCGACGGGCATGATCAACAGGACGGACTTGAGAATCGGGATGAACGGATAGGGGAGCCCGCCCGAATTGCGCGATACTTCCTTGATCGTCCAGGCGGCGGACACATAATCGATCGATGCATACGCGAAAAATCCGCACATCGGAAATATGAAGATGAGGACACCGAGAAGATCAACCCAGGCGCGCGGCTTTGCGGTCATCTTGCGGTAGAAGACATCGACCCGTACGTGCTCTTCGCGTTGCAGCGTGTACGCGGCCCCCAACATGAACACGACCGCGTGCATCCATGTCACCGATTCCTGCAGCCAGATAAGCCCCGTGCCGAAGACATAGCGCAGAACGACAATGACGAAAGTCACGAGCACCATCAACAAGGTCAGCCAGGCCACGGCATGTCCGACCTTGATGCTCACCGTGTCGAGAAACCGGATCAAGTCGCTGTTTCCTGTTCGCCCGGGCAGGTGTTTCGCCGCGAGTAGCCCGCGAGCGCAGAATCCGACCCCCGTTCAGGCATCGCCAGCAGCGCATCGATCCGCGCCGGCATCAGCGGCGCCAGAATGTCGGTGTGACGAGGACGAGTAAGGTAAAGATCTCCAGGCGACCCAGCAGCATTGCCGAAATCGCAAGCCACTTCGCCTTGTCGCCGATAGTCATGAATCCGGCGGCGACGTCACCGAGGCCCGGGCCGAGATTGTTCAATGTCGCGGCAATGGCGGAGAAAGCGGTTATCTGATCGAGGCCCATTGCCATCATGACCAGGAGCATGATGCCGAATACGACGACGTACATCGCAAAGAATCCCCAGACGGCGTCGACAACCCGGAAGGGTACTGCGGTATTGCCGAGCTTGACCGGGATTTCCGCGCTCGGATGCACGAGCCGCACGATTTCACGAACGCCTTGCTTATAGATAAGCAACCAGCGGATGACCTTGATGCCACCACCGGTCGAGCCTGCACAACCGCCGATGAAACTGGCGAACAGCAACAGCACCGGCAGCGCGCCCGGCCAGGTAGCGTAATTCGCCGTCGTATATCCTGTCGTTGTCGCAATCGAAACGGCTTGAAACAAGCCGTTGACAAAGCTTTCCCGGGCGCTCGCGTAAGTTCCAAACCAGTAAAGCGAGAAGATGACGACAATGGAAACGGTAACGAGCACGAACACATAGGCGCGGAACTCGGGATCGACCGCATAATGCCTGATTTGCACGTATCGCCAGGCAAAGAAATGCAGGGAGAAGTTGATACCGGCGACAAACATGAAAATGATGGCCACCAGATCGACCGCGGGGCTGTCGAAATAGCCGATACTCAGATCGTGTGTCGAGAATCCGCCGATCGCCACGGTCGAAAATGCGTGGCATAACGCATCAAACCAGCCCATGCCGACCAGCCAGTAACTGAGCCCACACAGAACCGTGAAAGCCAGATAGACATACCACAGGGCTTTTGCCGTCTCCGTGATGCGCGGTGTGAGCTTGGTGTCCTTGACC
>JBHIDG010000127.1:0-8721 GCA_046760025.1 Woeseia sp.
TGCCCGGCGAAAGCCATCGTGCCGATCCAGGCATCCACGCCGTTCGCTGCTGCGGCTTCGCCATAGACACGCTCGACGACCGGTGCGAGCGCGCCGTCTGCGAGAACGACTTTCTCGAACATGCCGACCGTGATGATGGCGAGGCCCCAGCCGATCTGGCCGAAGCGCTCCCTGTGCTCCTGTGCGAGCTGCTGAAGGAAGAAACCGGCCCGTAAAATCGGGCCGGCAACGAGCTGTGTGAAAAAAGTAACGTACAGGGCGAAATCGAGAAAGGAATGGTGCGGTTCGATCTTGCCCCGATAGACATCGATGCTGTAGGACATCGACTGAAACGTGTAGAAAGATATGCCCAGTGGCAGGATAATATCGATCTCGGCCGGTGTGTACGCCACACCGATCCCAGCAAGCATCGCAGTCAAGTTGTCCTCCAGGAATGCGCGATACTTGAAGTAGCCGAGCAGACCGAGATTAATGACGATGCTGAGGATCAGATAAAGGCGCCTGGTTCCGCCCGCGGCGACGGCAATCCGCCGCGCGGCAAACCAGTCCGTCAGCGTCGAAATCCACAACAGAACGATGAATGGCGGGTTCCACGCAGCATAGAAGACATAGCTCGCCAGCAACAGATTTACCTTTTTTGCGCGCCACTGAAGCGGGAGGCTGTGCAGTCCGAAGACGATCGCAAAGAAGATCAGGAATATGAGGGAATTGAATGCCACTAGGCGCGGTGATTCACGGTGGGCATCATGCGGGTATGATAAAGGGATGTGAACTGTGACGACAGTTCCGGTCTAACTCGCATAACCAATAACTGGGGGACTCCCTATGCAACGTCTTACATTCGCCCTGGTGGCCGGGGCCTGGCTTGTTTTTGCCGGGACCGGCTCTGCCGAGGAATCGACAGAGACAGTGGATCCCAAATACACCTGGGACCTGGCGGAGATCTACCCTTCCATCGACGCATGGAACGAGGCCCGCGAAGAGGTCATGAAAGATTTCGACGGGATCGAAGAGCGCCGCGGGACCCTCGGCGATAGCGCCGACTCCTTGTATACAGCCCTGCAGACGGTCTCCGATGCCTATCGCAAGGCGGCGCGCGTCTACGTCTATGCGAGCATGCAGAATGACGAGGACCTGCGAGTCACGGAGACACAGGAGCGGGTGCAGCTCGGCGACCTGATGTTTTCCCGGTACACGGAGGCCACGGCCTGGATACAGCCGGAGGTACTTTCCGTCGGCCGCGAGGTTATCGAGACGTATGTCAACGAAGACGATCGCCTGGCACCGTTCGCTTTCCAGCTCGATGACAGCCTGCGCAACGCGCCGCATACGCTGGGGGACGAGGCCGAAGAGACACTGGCCTATTTCACCCAGTCGTTTTCCGCCCCGAATGACATCTATTCCCTGATCGCCAACTCCGACATTCCCTGGCCGACCGTTACGCTCTCCAACGGCGAAGAACACCGCATCGACTCACAGGGCTACAGCCGCTGGCGGCAAAGCGACAACCGGACAGATCGCAAGCTCGTGTTCGACGCGTTCTGGAACAAGTGGGCCGAATACCGCAGCAGTGTCGGCCGGGTCCTGAACACACATATTCAGACGCAGGTGTCGCTCGCAAAGGCGCGGCATTACGACAGCGTCCTTGAGCGCGAGCTTTTTCAGGACAACCTCCCCATGGACGTCTATCGGACACTGGTCGCCGAGGTCAACAACGCGCTATCCACGCTGCACCGCTATTTCAGGCTGCGCGCCAGGATGCTCGGCGTCGATCAGATGCACTACTACGACATCTATCCGCCGCTCGTGTCGCTGGACAAGGAGTTTGATATCGAGACCAGCAAGGCGATCACGCTGGAGGCCATGCATGTCCTCGGCGACGACTGGGTATCGATGCAACGCGACGCCATGGCCGGGCGCTGGATGCACGTGTACCCGCAGCGTGGCAAGCGATCGGGCGCCTACATGCAACCGGGCGCATACGACGTCCATCCCTATCTGCTGTTGAATCACAATGACGACTATCAATCGCTGTCGACGCTTGCGCACGAATGGGGGCACGCTATGCACAGCGTCTACGCGAAGCAGGCACAACCATTCGAGACGGCCAGCTACGCGACCTTCATCGCCGAGATCCCGTCGACGTCACTGGAGTTGATCCTGCTCGACTACATGAACCGCAATGCCCAAACGATCGACGAGAAAATCTTCTATCTCGGTTCCAGCCTCGAGGACATGCGCGGGACGTTTTTCAGGCAGACCATGTTTGCCGAGTTCGAGCTGGCGCTTTACGAGGCGGCCGAGCGCGGTGAACCGTTATCCGGCGAAAAAATCTCGGCCATCTACGGCGATATTCTGAAGCGCTATCACGGCCACGATCACGGCGTCGTCGTAATCGACGACCTGTACACCAATGAGTGGATGTTCGTGCCGCATTTCTACTACAACATGTACGTTTTCCAGTACGCGACCTCGCAGACGGCGGGCACGGCCCTGTATCAGAAGATCAAGGACGAGGGTGAATCCGGCGTAGAGAATTACAAGGACCTGCTCCGGGCCGGCGGTTCCGATTACCCGTATCAATTGCTCCTGAACGCCGGTGTCGACATGACCAAACCCGAACCCTACCGGGCAGTCGTCGCCAAGATGAACGCCATCATGGACGAGCTGGAGTACCTGCTCGAACAACGCGGCGGTTAGGCTTGACGCTGGCTCGGGAAGGCCTGTCCGAGATCTCATTCGGGCAAAATCGATGGCGCGGTCGGCAAACCCTGGTGTGGCGGAAACCTAGCCGCCCACATGATCTTCTCTCGGCTGCCCCGCCAATCGTCGATGCGGGGTCAGCTTTGCCGCCTGCCACACGGCGATCGCCCCGCCGCGCCAGCGCTGTGCGTAGATCGCCGAGTCTGCCAGTGACGGGTCCCACGCCCGGTAACGTACGACCACGGCGCCGTCGGGATGCGTTTCAATCCAGGGCGCCAGGTCATTGTCACCGACGACGTCGAGTGGCTGCGTCAGGCGGCCTGCAAACTGGTACTGGTCGTCATAGGCATGAAGCCACGCGATCGGTACGCCGTCACGCTCCAGTTGCAGCAACGCCCGGCCCAGTGGACGAGCATCGTTGAAAGCCGTAACCGACTGTAGCGGACCGACGTGCAGGAAAACCATCAAGGCGACGATGGCGGTGCTCCACAGCGTGACGCCCGCCTTCGGAGTGCGTGCCGGCAGGGCGCCCAAGCCGACTGCCGCCAGCAGCAAACCGGCGCCCCAGAATATCGAAATCCCCTGCAAAGACGCCACTGAATCGATGTAGCCGGCGGCGAGCGGCACGATCGCGAGCGCGATTCCGAGCAGCGCCAGGCAGGACGCCGGAAGCCACATCCCCCGGCGCCCGACATCATCGGCGTCAAGTCGCGCAATGCCTTGAGCGGTGAGCAGTGCGAACGCCGGAAGCAGCGGCAGCAGGTATTGCGGTTGCTTCGACTCGATGAAACTCAGCAGAACCAGCGCCGGCGCGAGCCAGGCTACGCAGAAGCGCACACCGCCTTCGGATCCCGTCCGAGACAGTCCGGCAAGGCCGCGCCACGCGGGCGGCCAGAGCATCCATGGAAACAGGAATACCGGCACAGCGGCGAGGTACCACCACACCGGTCGCGCATGCGGCACGATGCCGCCGGCGATCCGGTGCGCCGTCTGTCCCCAGAATATCGCGTCGGCATAGTCCGGTCCGCCGGCGAGCGCCGCCGGGACGGCCCAGCAAAGCGCAAGGGATATGCCGAGCACCAGCGATACGGCGAGACCGCCATACCAGCGACTCCATCTCCTGCTGGTACGCTCGCTCACCCACCACGGTGCGGCGAGTGCGGGCGGCAGTATGTACAGCAACGCAACCGGACCCTTACTCAACAAAGCCAGACCGGTGGCCAGGCCGGTCAGCAGCCAGCCCCGGCCTGCCGCGCCTGCCGCAGCCACGTTGATACCGGCAAGCGCGACGAGCACGAAGAACACCATCAGCATGTCGAACATCAGCATGGTTGTGAACACCGCCCACAGCAATGTGCCTTGCAGCAGCAGCGGCGCGGCGTTCATTACGAGCGGTTCTTCCGGGCACAGGCGCCTTGCGAGCCACCGGGTCAGCGCGAGACTGCCGAGCGCAAAAAGTGACGGCACGATCCGCGGCCACCAGTCATTGACACCGAAGAGCTTCCAGCCGGCAACGATCAACCAGAACAGCAGCGGCGGCTTATGGCTGTACGGGTGCCCGTTCAGATGCGGCACCAGCCAATCGCTGTTCAGCCACATCTCCCAGGCGACGCCGAGATACCTGGTTTCGTCGATCGGGAAGTAGCTGCGCGTGAAAAGCCCCGTGGCGACGACGACCAGCCACAATGCGGGCCAGCGCCAGGAATCGTACCAAGTGTATGTTTCAGCCCGTTGCAACAGTGGACTCCCATGACTGCGTCGGCCGGCTGTCGACAGCCAGCACTGAGATCGATACGCGGTGTCGATAACTGATCTGTGACATGTGTGATGCACGGAACGTGCATTTTCATTCGCCCGCTGGTGCCGATTTCACGGTCACGCCATGACGAAGACCTCGCCCAGTCGAGGATTCGGCGATCCCCGAAACAGTCATTCCCTACCCTTCACAGGGCCCGCCACCCGCAGACCGCACATGGCGTCGCACGATCTCATTTGCAAATCGCACTGCGTCGGGAGAATAGAAGCCGTGCGGCGCCATGACATCACCGGCAGGGCGATTCGCCATATGATCCGTGCGCATTACATAACACGCAAACCTGCGTGACATAAATATTTAAGCAACGCACTGGTCTCGCTGTGTTTGGTCCCTTTAAGCGACCGTTCATGTCCGGCACAAGATAATTTCTGTAGCAATATCAGGCTGGGGTCGCAGATGCCCGTATTGCTTGAATGAGCCGTTTGCACATCCTTTTTTCCCCGGACAGAACCACGACTATGTTTCGACGAGCAATATCTATTGTACTGGCGTGCGTTATCGGATCGGTCTGCACGAACGAGGTCGACGCTCGGACGTTGCGGGAGGAGCAGCACTGCCTCGCGCTTTCGATTTACTGGGAGGCCAGGGGAGAGAGTCGGCTGGGCATGATCGCGGTGGGCTGGACAATACTCAATCGCATGCGCAGCAGGCATTTTCCGTCGACCCCCTGTGGTGTCGTATATCAGGGCGGCGAACAGCCGCCGTGTCAGTTCTCGTGGTGGTGCGATGGCAGGAGCGACAGGCCGCGGGACATCAGGAGCTGGCGATCGACCCTCCTTATAGCCGCCAGGTTGCTGGTCGACCCGCCGGCGGACCCGACCGGCGGCGCGCTGTTCTACCACAGCACCCGAATCAAGCCGCCGTGGCGGCGAAAGCGGGTGCGAACCACGCGGATCGGCGGCCACGTGTTCTATCGGTAGGGCATTCGCGAGTAGCCCTGCAAAGGCGCGCAGAACCTTGCGCAAGCGCAGACTCGTTTTCGCCGACTGACGCCAAACGGAGACAGTCCGGCGCATCGAAAAACCGATAACAAAACAAGCCCCTGGACTCCCTGTTGCGAAACGACCACGTTATTGCGGAATGTGATTAGACATGGCTCTCAAGCGCCGGGTAGCATCGGTGCCGTTCTTTGGCGTAGCACTATTTGCCTGCAAACTTGCGGGCAACACCCGGGAGAGTTCGATGAGGATGCTGATTCTATTGGCCGGCCTGCTTGGACAGGCTGTTGCCGTTGCCCAGACGGCCGCACAAAAGCAGGTTGACCTGAGTTACACCTATGCGGAGCTGCGATTCGTCGACGTCGACTTCCGTGGCGGTGACGGCATTCGATTTAATGGCTCGTTCGAGCTCGAAAACAACTGGATGATTGTGGGCGGACTGACGACGCTGGATTTCAATAACAATGTCGATTCGTCTGTTTTGGAACTCGGCGCCGGTTACCTCTGGCACTACTCGGAGGACTTCGACCTGGTGGGTACACTCCGGTTCGTTCGAGGGGAAATTGACACCCCGGCCGGCAGCTTTGACGACAGCGGGTTTGCCTTCTCGGCGGGGGTTCGCGGTCTATTGACACCTCAGTTCGAGTTACGCGGGTCGGTCAACCATATCAACGTTGACCAGATCAACCTCGACAACAGCGACACCTACCTGGAGCTGGCGGGCGATTATTATTTCACGGAGCGAGTCACCGCAGGCGTGAGCCTGGAGTTTGCGGGTGACATGGACACATTCACGATCGGAGCGCGATGGTTTTTCAGGTGAGCCGACTCGTGAATCCCTGCAGCAGTTCCGGGTCGCTCACCGTCCGCCGGCGACTGCCTGGAGCAGCCTCGCATGGGGAATCGGACACACGTCGTGTCGCCTGATTGCCGGGCGGTCTCGGCCCGTCAGGGCGTCAGCTCTCATGCAGTGATCTGTCATTGGCCCCCGACATCTTCTGCCCCTGCCACCAGTCCAGGCAACGCTTGATACGTTTCTCGACAGCTCCGGTAGCATCAGCCCCTGACGGTTCATAGCCCAGCTGCGTCAGCAACTCGCCGGCAATCCCCTCGAAAACCGCAATATCCTCTTCCACCATCTGGTTTCGCCAGTCTCTGAGTCCTTTTCTCGGCGGCAGCCAGGCAGACTTGGCCGACAGGTGCGGGTTCTTTATGGTTTTCGCTGCAAAATAGTTGGCCATCCTTTCCGAGTCGGGAATCTGCAGGAAAGCTGCAATGGCTGATAGCCGGGCCGGGGAATCTGCAACAAGGTCTTCGTATTTCAGCTCGTAATACAGCCCTTCACCCAGTGCATGGCCGTCACGTACCCCTGCTCCAGTTTGCCAGCACCACCATAGTGCACAGGTACCCACCGATTCTTCCGCCCACAGGGACCACCTGCCCGGCCCCTTGGTAGAGGTTGCCCAGTTCATTGCGGACAGGGATGTGTCTCTCCCGTCCCGGATGATATGGATGAACTTAGCGCGGGGAAACAGGCTGTGCAGGGCGGGGATCTGGCGACAGAAATCGGGTGTCTTCTCGCCGCTGAGCGGCTTGCCCTCACGAGCGGCACGAAGATCATAGAGCCTGGAGACAAACTGGCTGTATGTCCGACAACCCCTGGTGGCTTCCCCGACATCGGCTGCATCCAGGCCCATCCGGTAAAAGCGATGGTAAGCGCCGACCTGCTCGACCAGTTCGGGCGTCAAAACCGGGTCGGCCGACTTGCGAAGCGCCTTCTTTACCGCCCGGGTGATGAAGTGTGTGTCGTTGGCGACGGTCAGTTGCGGGTGGTTGTCCAACATTCGCCGCAGCAGTGTTGTGCCCGACCTGGGACAGCCGATCACGAATAGGAACGGGTTCCTGCCGCCTGCTTCGGTTGCCTGCACTTCGGGTCGCACTCCGTCTTGCTCAGGCGCAGGCCAGCCTGGCATAGCTGCCCTGCGCCGCAATCAGCTCCTCGTGGGTGCCGCGTTCGGACACCCGGCCGTTCTCGATGTAGAGAATCAGGTCCGCAGCGACGATGTCCTGGAATTCGTGCGTGATGAGAAAGGTAGTCTGTCGCGTGCAAAGCCTGGCCAGGGCGTCCATGACGGCCGCGCGGCTTTCCCTGTCCAGCCCTGTGGTCGGTTCGTCCAGGATCAGAATCGGTGCTTTGCGAAGAGTCGCCCGCGCAATCGCGATTCGCTGGCGCTGCCCGACGGACAGGGTAATCCCCCGCTCGCCGACCCGGGTCTCATAGCCATTCGGAAACGCCTCGATGAATTGATGAGCATTGGCCTGGCGCGCCGCATATCTAATCTCCTCATCGGTGCAGTCAGGCACACCGAAAGCTATATTATCCCGGATGCTGGTAGCGAACAGCAAAGTGTCCTGCAGAACCACGCTGATTTGCGAGCGCAGGGATGCGATCGTGACATGACGGATGTCGATATCGTCGATCAGGACTCGCCCCCTATCGGGGTCATAGAGCCTGGAAAGCATGCCGATGATGGTTGACTTGCCGGCCCCGGACGCCCCGACGATGGATACCAGCTGGCCAGGCTGAACTGTGAATGCGACGCCCTTGAGCACCGGCTCGGCAGGATCGTAGCCGTAGCTCACCTGGTCGAATCTCACGGCCCCGGAGAATAGCGGCGCCGGGCGTGAGTCCGGAGCGTCTGCCACGTCGGGCGGAATGTTGAAAATGTCGATAACACGCTCGCCCGCCGCAGAGGCCTTGGCCATGCGGCCCGAGTATTTCGCAAAGTCCTGCATGGGCTTGAATGCGGCCTTCAGATAGGAGAGAAATACCAGCAGCTCCCCGGCACTGACTGCACCACGCAACACCAGCACCGTTCCGTAAAACAGTACCGCCGCGGCGGAGACACCGGTCATCAACTGCACGGTGCCCTGCAACCGGGCCAGCAGTCGCTTGACCCTGACACCTTCCATCAGGCTCTTCTTGTTCTGGTGCGTGAACTCGTCCGCGAACGCGTCGTCGAGTGACAGCGTCTGGATCACCTGCACTGCACTGATGGATTCCGCTGCGGTCGAGGCCATCGCGCTTTCACGTTTGCGCTGAGTGCGCGACGCGCCTTGGATTTTTCTGCTCAGGAATAGGGTCGGCAGCCAGTACAACGGTGCGCAAATCAGGACCAGCAGCGCAAGTTTCCAGTTCAGCCACAGCATCAGTCCGCCCATGGTGACCAACACCAGAGCGCTGCCGATCATCGGCATGAACGC
>JBHIDG010000128.1:0-8667 GCA_046760025.1 Woeseia sp.
CGGGGTGCCACGGCACGCGATTGCCCAGCACGCCTGAGCGTTCCACGATTTCGGCTACCCGGTGCTCCTGGCGAAAGGCCATGATGTGAACGCCGTGTACGCCTTCGATCTCCCGTATCTCGTTGATCATATCGACACAGATCTGTACCCCTTCATCCGCCTGGTTCGCGGCAGCCGTCAGTCGCCGGACGGTGTCATCGGGAATATGAACACCCGGCACGTGGTTCCGAATCCATTCCGCCGACCGGGCCGACGCGAGCGGCCCCACACCTGCGAGTATGAATACCCTCTCGTGTGAGCCCGCGTCGCGAACCGCAGCCATATACTCCCTGAACAGGCCCAAGTCAAAGCAGTACTGGGTCTGTATGAACTGCGCGCCCGCTTCGATTTTCTTGGCAAGCCGGTAGGGTCGGTAATCCAGCGGCGGCGAGAACGGGTTTGCCGCGGCGCCCAGAAACACGCGCGGCGGGCAGGTCAGCTTTCTGCCGCTCAGGAAGCGCTCTTCGTCGCGCATGATGCGCAGCAAGTTCAGCATGGACATGCAATCGAGATCGAAGACCGGCTTGGCTTCGGGATGGTCACCCGCCTGCACGCCGTCGCCGGTGAGACAGAGTATGTTTGCAACACCCATCGCCGACGCCCCAAGCACGTCGCCCTGGATCGCGATTCGATTCCTGTCGCGACAGGACACCTGCATGACCATCGCATAGCCGCGCCTTGTCAACAGCGAACACATGCCCACACTGGACATATGGCAGTGTGCGCCGGATCCGTCCGTCGCATTCATCGCGTCGACATAGCCGTCGAACAGAGCCGCACGCTCGTAGACCTCGTGGGGATCTGCCGAGTCGGGCGGCGCAATCTCGGCCGTAACGGCAAAGCCGCCGGCCCGGAGCACGCGCTCGAGCCGGCCCGGCGAGTCATGCCCGGGGCGGATCGGCAGGTTTTCACCCGGGATCAGCGGTTCGTCGTCAAATCTCATTTCTGTTCGCTTTCAGGCGTACTTCGCGCAACCATGCCGAAGTGCCTTTCAATCGATTGTCGACGGGCGGCTGCACAATCTGGATCGGGTACTCGGGGCAGGCCATGCGCTTGTTCCCTTCCCATGCGAGCACCCAGACACAGGGCATGTCGGGTTCAATCTCGCAGGTGCCATCCGGCCTTACGCCGCCGCACGGCCCGTTACGCAAGGTTTTGGGACAGTTCATCGGACACGACAGGCCGGTCGATCCGACGATGCACTGGCCGCAGCTCTGCGAATCCAGCAGGAATCCCTTGGTCACTTTCTCGAAGGCGACGAACGGCTTATCGAGACGATCGTAGCCGATCCGCTTCAGGAGTGGATGCGCCTTGACGAGGACGGACTCGATGCCCGAATAGATCTGACTGAGCCAGCGCGCGTTCCGCACCGACCATTTGCGCATACGGTACATGGTTACTCTCTGGCGGACCCGTGATTGCGAATTAATTGCAACAGATAATCATCCGTGAACTCCGCCTCGAGGCGGCTGGCCTCCGATTCGGCGAATTTGCGGAGGTTTCCGGTATCATCACATCGGGACGATACTCTGCGCCACTCGGCCATGTAGGCATCGCTCGACCCTTTGCCGGCCCGCATTGCCGCCCGATCGATGGCATCCTGAAAGCGCGTGCTCAACGCCGCCTTCTCGCGCTTGCGCCCCTGCTGCACGATGACCTGGGCAGGAATATCACGCCAGTAGACGAGCGTCTTTTTGATCATCATCCCATCTCTCGAGTCGTGCCCGCAGACTCGTCTCCAGATCTCCGTAACCGCAATGGACATGCTCGAACTCGAGCGCTAATCGATCGGCGGCGTTCTTCGCAGCCTGCAACAATCCCTCATCCGAGGATTGCGACAGGAAAACGACCCGGCGGTAGTTTCCGAAATACGCGTCGCGCAGCTCCGGATGCTGATCGAGCTTCAATGGTTCGATGACCATGCGGTCGAAATGTCGGGCCAGAAAATCGGTGAGGTAAAAGGTACCGGGCTCGGCATCGGACAAGGCCGAGAAGCGCTCCGCGCCGGCGAAGAACTGGTAACAATGCGCACCGGGCAGGCGCTCCACGCCCTCCTCTTCGAGTACGCGATCGAGGGCCCCCTTCGTGCCGCAATCTGCATACGCAACATAGATGCGATCGTAATCACGCCTGTACTTGCGAATCCGGTCGCGCACGCGTTCAGGGATGAGCGACGGACGCATGTGGAGGCGTGCATCGATGCATTTCAGATGGAGGTGCTCCCAACCGTTCGACCTCTTCAGCGCACTGATTTCGCGTGCCAGCGCACCGCAGGCAATCACCAGCACCGGCTTACGCACAGACCGCCTCCCGCCGCTCGGCGATCAGTCTGGGGCCCGTGTCGGCGGCCTGCGCCGCATCTCGGCAATAGGCGTCGGCGCCGATCGCTTCGCCGAACTCTTCGTTGAGCGGCGCGCCGCCGACCATCACGATGTAGTCATCGCGAATGCCCTGCGCCACCATTTCGTCTATGACGACTTTCATGTACGGCATGGTCGTCGTCAGCAGCGCCGACATCCCGAGAATGTCGGGCTTGTGTTGCTCCAGCGCCGCGAAGTAGTCTTCCACCGCATTATTGACGCCGAGGTTGATTACCTCGAAGCCGGCACCTTCCATCATCATCGCGACGAGGTTCTTGCCGATATCGTGGATATCGCCTTTGACGGTGCCGATGACCATTTTGCCGATCGGCTTCACGCCGGTCTCGGACAGCAGCGGCCGCAATATCTCCATGCCACCCTTCATGGCATTGGCGGCCAACAGGACTTCGGGAACAAACAGAATGCCGTCCCGAAAATCCACGCCGACGATGCGCATGCCTTCCACCAGCGACTTGTTCAGTACGGCCTCGGCAGACCAGCCGCGATCGAGAAGAATGATCGTGCCCTCCTCGATCTCGTCTTTCATGCCGTCGTACAGATCGTCGTGCATCTGCTCGACGAGCTCGCCATCGGTAAGCTCGGCAAGAACGAAATCCTCGTCGTCGGGATCCTGCTGTACCTCGATGTCGTCGTTCATCTAGTAGTCCCTGTCTTCGAACTCCGCTTTGCGGCGTTCCATGAAATCCTTTAATGCCTCATCGATCGAGGGATCCAGATCCGGCGGTTGGTACTCCTCGAGCATCGACTTCCAGATCGCGTTGGCACGCTGCGGGGCATCCAGTGAGCCTTCCTGCTCCCACTGCTCGAAGCTGTTGTTGTCGGCAATGGTCGATCTGTAAAACGCCGTCTCGAAATTGGCCTGCGTATGCGCCGCGCCCAGAAAATGCGAGCCTGGACCGACCTCGCGAATCGCATCCAGCGCCTGGCCCTTTTCCGACAGATCAACTCCGGCAAGGAGTATCGCCAGCATGTTCGCCTGGTCGACGTCCATCACGAATTTTTCGTAGCCCATCACCAGCGCGCCTTCCAACCAGCCCGCGGCGTGCAGCATGAAATTTACGCCGGCCAGTGCAGATGTCTGCATCGTGTTCGCCGATTCGTACGCCGCCTGTGCGTCCGGAATCTTCGAGCCACAAAGTCCGCCGCCGCTGCGGAATGGAACCCCGAGGCGACGGGCAAGCGAAGCTGCAACGAACAGTACGATGCTGGGTTCCGGCGTACCGAAGGTCGGCGCACCTGATCGCATGGAGACCGCCGCCGCAAAGGTACCGAATATCACCGGTGCGCCCGGATTGACGAGCTGTATGTAGGCCATACCGGCCAGCGCCTCTGCCAGGATCTGCGTGGCGGTGCCGGCGACGGATACGGGTGACATGGCGCCGGCTATGATGAATGGCGAGATCACTGTCGCCTGATTGTGCCGGGCATAAACAGTGGCGGCGCCGAGCATGGTCGCGTCGTAAGTCATCGGCGAGTTCGCATTGATCAAGCTCGTGATCACGGTGTTTTGCTCGACGAAGTCGTCTCCGAAAACGAGCTTGGCCATGTCGACGGTATCCTGCGCCCGTTCTGGATGCGTAACCGAGCCCATGAACGGCTTGTCGCTGTACTTGATATGACTGTAAACCATGTCGAAATGCCGTTTGTTCACCGGAAGGTCGACCGGTTCACAGACCGTGCCACCCGAATGGTGCAGGCCGGGACTCATGTAAGCCAGTTTGATGAAGTTGCGGAAGTCTTCGATGGTCGCGTAACGGCGGCCCCGGTCGAGGTCGCGGACGAACGGCGAACCATAGGCCGGCACGAGAACCGTGCGATCGCCGCCGATGATGACATCGCGCTCCGGATTTCGTGCGTGTTGTGTGAATTCCGCAGGCGCCGTCGCCTTAATAATTGATCGGCACATTCCGCGCGGAAACCTCACTCGCTCGTCATCGATATCCGCGCCAGCTTCCCTGAATAGATCCAGCGCTTCGGGAAAATCCCTGAAGTCGACGCCGATTTCCTCCAGCACCGTGTCCGCATTGTGCTCGATCAGCTCGAGACCGGCCTCATCGAGCAGTTCATAATAGGGAATCTTGCGCTCGATGAAGCCTGTCCCCGCGACAGTTGACCGCTGCCGGGCAGCGCGTTTGGCGCTGCGGCCGCCACCCCGTCTGTGCCGCAGTCTCTCGTCCATGCTTGCCCTCGATGTACTCAAGAAAAAGTCAACTTTTTTTGCTCAAAAACGAATCCAGCGGGCCAGTGTGTGACAGAATTTATTGCGGCGCATTTGCAGCTGCGACATCTGTCTGATCAAAAACGACAATTTATTGGTAAATCAGGCCTTTGGAATGATTCAGAGCTCGCCGGACTTGTCTCCGGGCTTCTCGCCCGCGGCGGCCCAGGGATCCTCTTCGGGAAGTTCGTCGATGTGGATTTCACCCGTATCGTGGTCCTTCTGGTAGTGAAGATCGAACCTCGCGACTTTGACAATAGCCATGCAGAGCAGCAGCGCAACAATCAGTAATGCAGCACCGCCAACAATGCTGGCAGTCTTCAATGTATCGAGTGGTCCCTCGAGTAACAACAAGGAGATTGGCATAACACTCAATGCAAACGCCCAGAACAGTCGATTCCAGCGCAAGGGCTCCTCGCCGAGTTTCTTTTGCACGACCGATGCGAGGATGTAGGAGATGGAATCGAACGTGGTAGCCGTGAAAATGAGTGCCAGTACGGTATACGTACCGATAACGAAATAGTGCATCGGCAGCTGGTTCAGTATTGCGAATATCGCGGCCTCCCTGGATTCGGTGTTCAGAATATTGACGATGTCCAGCTCGCCCGACAATTGCAGGTAGAGCCCGTAATTTCCGAGCACCATGAAAAACAGGAAACAACCCAACGTCCCATAGAAAATGGAACCGACGACCATCTCACGGATCGTCCGGCCGCGGGAGATTCGCGCGATGAAAAGCCCGACGCTCGGGGCAAACGCCAGCCACCATGCCCAGTAGAAGATCGTCCATTTCTGCGGGAACTGCGTATCATCAAAGTTTTCGAAACCGCCAAACGGCTCGATCCAGGTGGCCATACGCACAAGATTGCTGAGCACCCGACCCAGTGAATCGATGCCGGTATTCGCCATGAATACGGTCGGACCGACAACGAAAATAAATGCCAGAAGCAGCAGTGCAAGCCAGAGGTTGATGTTCGACAGGGTCTGAATACCCTTCTTCAAACCCGCATACGCACTGGCGCCGAAAACCGCCGTGCAGAGGACCAGAACGACGATCTGGGATTTAATGCCTATCGGTACACCGAAAAGCTCATGTGCCCCCTCGTTGATCAATGGCGCCGCGAGACTCAGCGACGTCGCACCGCCGCCGAGCATGCCGAATACAAACAGCACGTCGATCAGCTTGCCGGTACCGCCGTGCGCATGACGCTCGCCGAGCACCGGCAGCAATGCCTCCGATATTTTCAATACATTTCGGTCCCGGACGTAAAAGAAGTACGCGATCGGCAGCGCGGGGATGAGATAAATGGCCCAGGCGAGCGGCCCCCAGTGAAATATCCCGTATGCCGCCGCCCAACGCGCGGCCTCCGCTGTCCGGCCCTCAACCTGAAACGGCGGCTCCTGGTAGTAATACGCCCACTCGATCGTGGCCCAATAGAGAATGGATGCGCCGATGCCGGCACAAAACAGCATGGCCGCCCAGGATAAGGTCGAAAATTCCGGCTCTTCGTCCGGGTGGCCAAGTGAAATTCGCCCGATATCGCTGAAAGCGATGAAGACCATGAATATACCGGCGCCGAGACCGAGTGCGAGATACAGGAAGCCCAGGTTCTCTGTGAGGAAGGTGTTGGCAAGCTCCACCCATTTGGCGCCCCCCACCGGATACACGATCAACGGGATCGTCACTGTAAGCAAGAGTCCCAGGGCACCGAAAAAAGTCGGTTTGTCGATGAGCCTGAACGACTCGCGCATATTCAATTCTCAATTCCCTGGGTTTGCATGAGTATAGTCCATACTATTGTGTGCTAAACCTCGCCGACCAGAGAAGTGACCGCAGCATGGACAATAGATTGCATGTCGTCAAACTGCTCGTCTATGGACGTTGCCAACGCAAATTGGATTCTGCACCGGTCGAGGTTCTGGTTCGGCCTGCCGATCCTGAAATATTTGTCGCCATCCAGAAAATCAGTCAGAAATCGAAGTCCCATTTCGATGGTGATGACTTTGCCCGCAACTGACAAATTCTCAAGCTCCGCTCTATTCAGGAAACCACATGCCGCACTCAGGTAACCCTCTACCAACTCCTTGTACATGTTGATTCGCATTCTCGCACTTGCCGGATTTTTCTCATCCTCGGCGACCGGCGTCGTCACCGTGCGAACCAAATCGGCGAAATCATAAAGAGCCAGCCCTGGCATGACCGTGTCCAGGTCTATGATACACACGGCTCGTCCAGTTTCGTCATCGAACAGGACATTGTTTATTTTTGCGTCATTGTGGGTAACACGTTCGGGCACCTCGCCACGTTCGTGCAACGCGGACAAAATTCCTACAGCGTCCTGATAAGCCAGCGCTTTGTTGATTTCGGGTTTGCAGAGCATCGCCCGGTTGTGTTTGTCGCGATCGAGAACGTCCGCAAAGCGCCGGTATCGTGCTGCTGTATCGTGAAATTCAGGAATGGTTTCATGAAGTCGCGGCCCTGGCAAATCGAGCAGCACGGCCTGGAAACGGCCGAATGCCGCGGCGGCTTCACGAGCCTGCATACGGAACTCGACGGTATCGATCGTGTGTGTTCCCTCAATGAAGGGATAGACACGCCAGTAGTCACCGTCTGCATCCTCACAGAAGCTCTTTCCGTCTTTCGCAATCTCGAGGATTATGTGATCGCCGTCCGTTTTTCCCCCGAGGTGCTGCGTAACACGCGTGACGTTCTCCATCAGAGCCTCTGGATAAGGGAACACGTCTTTGTTTATGCGTTGAACAACAAAGCGCGCGATGCGGCCGGCTTGATTGAATGATGCAACAAATGTGTCATTGATCAGGCCGGTATCAATCCGATCCTCGGAAACGAAGTCGCCGGGCAGATCGAAGCATCGCACGATGTCAATGAGATCAGAAATCCGGGTGTCCTCACACCGAAGTCATACCGATCGTGCAGCTTCACACATATTTCGCAGTTTTTTCATAGCAAGTCTGCGGTCCAGCATTGCGAGGCCGCAATCCGGGGCTGCAACCAATCGCGTACGATCGATGTGATTCAGCGCGGCAGCAATACGATTTGAAATTTCCTCGACGGTTTCGACCCGACTCGTGGCGATCGCGACACTGCCCAATATTACGGTCGATTTGCTGAATCTCTCCAGTAAACCGAGATCGTTGTGGCGATGGGCGTCTTCGATAGATATGCTGTCTACGGATGAATCATCCAGGGCTTTTGCCAGGGAAGCGTAGCAATCAGGATCTGCCTTCTCATAGGCCTCGTCGTCGAGGTAGCCTGGATATCCGCAGCACATATGCATGACTCGCTCTACGTCATGCGGCAGTCCGTCAAAGCAGCGTTCGAGGCATTCCACGCCAAATTCCAGCGCCCTGCTTACGTTTCTGGCGAACAGCGGTTCGTCGACCTGAATGTACTTGCAGCCCGCATCTGCCAATGCCCGGATCTCGAAGTTGATCGCATCCGCGAGATCAAACGCAAGTGTGCGATCATCCTCATAATATGAGTTAGCCGTGGTATCGATTATCGTAAGCGGACCAGGCACGGTCAGCTTTATCGGGTTGTCAGTACATGATTGCGCAATCGAAAAATCCCGGTTCAGGAAATTATGCCCCTTCGGGACGACCGTGCCGATAATCGTCGGCAGATAGGCCACGGCAGCGCCATACCTATGGACTTTTCTCGTCAGTTGGTCGAAGTCGATACCTTCGAGATGGCGGCAATGATAGTGTATATAGTTTTCGCGCCGTTGCTCGCCATCTGTCGGGATATTGACGCCGCAATTCACCTGGTCGACGACCGCCTCTCGCGTCGCCCGGTCACAGGCCTCGTCCGACACCCAATCCGGATGGGTCAACGTATAGGTAAATTCCCTGGTCTTGGCTTCCCGGGCCGATACTGATCTGGTTTCACCCCAGTTGACGTTTCTTATGTAATCCGGCTTCGGGTATGCGCCGATACATGTCGTTCGAAGGGACATTCGCGAATTATAATGACGAAACGACCGTTTCAGCATGATTAACGGAGGCCGA
>JBHIDG010000129.1:0-8581 GCA_046760025.1 Woeseia sp.
TAATACCGTCATCGTTGTCGAGCACGACGAGGAAGCTATCATGTCTGCCGATCATGTCGTCGACCTCGGTCCGGGCGCCGGAGTTCACGGCGGCCAGGTCGTCGCCTGTGGCCCCCCCTCTACGATCCGGGACAATGCCCAGTCGTTGACGGGCCAGTACCTGTCGGGTCGGCGGAGTATCGCGGTACCCGCGAATCGGACGGCGCCCGATCGTAAGCGGCAGCTAACGATTTCGGGCGCGCGCGGCAACAACCTCAAGTCCGTCGATGTCGCGATCCCTGTCGGCCTGATGACCTGCGTTACAGGTGTGTCGGGCTCCGGCAAGTCCACGCTGGTCAACGATACCCTGTTCAAGGCGGTCGCAGAGGAGCTCAACCGGACGAGCCGCAAGCCGGCGCCGCACGAGGCGATTGACGGCCTGGACTTCATCGATCGCGTAATCGATATCAGTCAAAGCCCGATCGGCCGCACCCCACGGTCGAATCCGGCAACCTACAGCGGATTGTTCACGCCGATACGTGAGCTCTTCGCAGGCACCCAGGAAGCCCGGTCACGCGGCTATATGCCGGGCCGTTTCAGCTTCAACGTCAAGGGTGGCCGGTGCGAATCCTGTCAGGGAGACGGCGTTATCAAGGTCGAGATGCATTTCCTGCCGGACATCTACGTACCCTGCGACGTTTGCCGCAGCAAGCGATATAACCGTGAGACACTCGAAATTCGTTACAAGGGACGGAACATCCACGAAGTACTCGAAATGACGGTCGAGGACGCGTCCGGATTCTTCCGCAACGTGCCGGTCGTTGCCAAGAAGCTGCAGACACTCATGGACGTCGGCCTGTCGTATGTCAAGCTCGGGCAGAACGCGACCACCTTGTCAGGCGGCGAAGCACAGCGCGTCAAGCTCGCGAAGGAGCTGTCGAAGCGGGATACCGGGAAGACACTTTATATCCTCGACGAGCCCACTACGGGTCTGCATTTTCACGATATCGAACATCTGCTCGCAGTTTTGCACCGTCTCCGCGACAAAGGGAATACGATCATCGTTATCGAACACAATCTCGAGGTGATCAAGACGGCGGACTGGATCGTCGATCTCGGACCGGAAGGCGGCGACGGAGGCGGCGAGGTCATCGCAGCGGGGACGCCGGAGGACGTCGCAGCGACAGACGCATCGTTTACGGGTCAGTACCTGAAGACGGCGCTCGCCGCCGGGCAACGTAAGCGTCAACGGCCCGAGCGAATCGCGTAGGCGCCGCTTCATCCATTCGCAGATACATCGACGGTTCGACGACTTCGAGCTCCATCAGGAGAAATTGCCCGTCCGGACCACGCAGAAAGTCGCAGCGCGCATAAACCGGCACGGGCTCCACCAGACTCAGCACACGTGCGGCGGTATCCAGAAGATACTGCTCGGGAATGACCGCTACGATACTGGCCCCGTGCTCTTCCTGGACACGAAAGTCACGGTCCTTCGGCGTCTTCAGAATCGCATGACTGAACTCGTTCGAAAAATAGAACAAGGAAAATTCGCCCTCGGCCTGTACGTTCTCGATGAACGGCTGTACGACGAAGGCGCGCGCGGCAAATGTGCTCTGCAGTTCGGTCAGCGTCTCATCGGTTTCGTCACTGTCGAGTAAAAACGTGTCATGCGCATTGGTGCTGACAACCGGTTTGATGATGATCCTGTCTGTGCCATGGTCATCGAAAAACGACGGCAGCGACTCGGGATCGAAGCTCTCGCGCCAGATGCTCGGTACAATCGCAGCACCGCGCGATTCGAGGTCACGCAGGTAGGTCTTTGAGATCGTCCAGCGTACCAGCGCAAGATCGTTGACGAGGACCGCGCTTGACTGATCGACTGCTTCGAGCAATTCCATGAACAGAGCAGGGTCGTCCGGATAATCCCAAGGCGTACAGATGTAAACGGCATCATACCGATCCCAGTCGACGCCGGTTGTCGTCCACGGCACCATGTCAATCGACCATCCCAGCGCCTGCATCGGTCCGAAGCTCAGGTCGGCATCGATCTCCCAGCCCTCGGTGCTGTCCATGGTCAGATATGCACAACGCTTTTTCCTGATGCCCATCTCGACAATATCAGCCGCCGTCTCCGAACTCCCCGTTTGCCAGGAACTCGAGCACCAGGCGAATGGTGGTTCTGTTCGTCATGATGTAGGCATGGCTGGCCGGCACGACGGCAAAGTCGCTCGTGCCCTCCAGTTTCGTATCATCCACCGTGACCTTGCCGTCGTCCGGGTCCTCCAGTACGGCCGAGGTAACAGGATCGATCGTCCTGTTACCCGCGATGACGGCGAATTCGAAGTCGGGAGCGCCGAGCGTCAGCGGCACGCTGTCAGCGCCCTTGCCGAGCTGCTTGCCTGCGGGCCCATTGACCCAGTCGAAGCCCGGCAGGTCCTGCATGGCATCGGCGGCATGACTACCCTGGTTGGGCGGTGCGAGCATGACCACACGACCGAGAGAGTCTATCTTCTCATTTGCGAGGTAATACCTGACGAGAATGCCTCCCAGTGAGTGCGTGACAAAGTGAATATGCCCTTCGGCCGCGATGTCGCCGCACAGTTTCAGCCCCTTTGCAACCGCCATGGGTGCGAGTTCTTCGATCTTGTAGTCCCTAGACGGATAGTCGACGTTCGCAACCCGGTATCCACTTTCAGTCAGCGCCTCCGCCATGTCACCCATCGATGCGGACGTACGTGCCAGGCCGTGCAACAGCACTACGCAATCGGCCATCGCGGCGGCGCTGCCATTGCAAAGTAGCACGAGGAAGAGAAATGAGGTTTTATATATCAAAGCCGCGACTCAGACCTGTGTGGCTGCTGCGACGATCGCTACGGCAGTCATTTACGACTCCCGGTCAGCGGACTGGGACAATTCCAGGCCGCGTCGCGAGTGCCACAGACCCTGGCACGTGAAGCATTTCCATACCCAGGGCAGCCATTTCAGTAATGCAAAACTCAACCAAAGTGCCCACGCCAGAATGAGTACCTTGTACGTCCATATCGGCAGCGACAGTACGGATGCGCCTGGCAATACGGTGTCGCTCCGGTCTGCGAACCAGCGAAGCGTATTGCCGGCCGACCCGTTTCCGGCAACGTGCATATCCGGCGTGCCGAGCAAACCGGTCGGCAGGCTACCGACGATCGATGCAAGTGCAATCACAGTAACTATTGCAAAGATCACCTGCAGCGCATTGAATCGCCATCCGAGCACATCCGGCTTCCAGTTGCGGCGTGCGCCGGCCGCCAACAACCAGAGCACGACCACGCCCAGCACGGTCCAGGAGAAAGTGCTGAATCCCATGCCGAGGAGAACCCAGTGGCGCGTATCCAGAGGAGTCATCGTCGTGCGACCGAGAATAAGGGCGAAGAGGATCAAAGCCGCCAGCTCCGACCAGTACACGACAGCGGGCCCGAGTCGGGGACCGCCGGTCGCGAGCACCCACCGATTGCGTGGCAGCTCGACGGAGAGCTTGATATTGCTGGCTGCCGCACCGAGATCCACATCCGGAGAGGTCGCGCGGTATCCGACTTCCTGATGATCCCGCCAGGCAATTTGCACGCTGTGCTCGCCCGGCAGTATCGGAATGGTCAGCTCACCCGATTTTGCGTGCAGCGGTTCGGTTTTTCCGTCGATCGTCACGGCGCGTATCTCGGCACCGTCAGGCAACCTGATTGCGTGCTGCGACCCTCTCGTGCTGCGGTAGGCAAGATTCAGATCGGCGCTGCGTGACCGTTCGCCGACCAGTGTCTGCAACTGCACGGAATCGAATGCCAGGGTCGTGCCAGGCCTGGCTTCAGGGCGGGCTGCAATCAGCGTCAGAGACTCTCCTGGTCGCGGATAGAATTCCGCGACGCGTGCATCTCCGGCGTCGTATTCGAGTTCGCTCTCCGGCACGCCGCCAAAGTCCGCGCGCCAGATGCTGCCGACCGCGAATCGCCAGACTTCTTTCCATGGTCCGTCGCCATTCGCCTGCAGTGTCATCGGTGACTGTCTCGGCAGCGTTGAACGCCAGCTTATGTCCTCCTCTTTGGGATTCATCGACACGAGCACGCTTTCATCCTTGGCCGTGAATTCCTCGGTAATGATCGACTCGCCTGCTAGTAATGGAATCTGCAAAGTCAGCGCACCCTGCTCGGGCGCGATCCTGTAGACGGTTGTCCGCACCTGCCAGTCGAGGTCAATGAATATTTCTCTCTCGATGCGCACGAATACGGGAAAACGGCTACTTTCCCAGCGCGCCGTGGAATCGCCTGCACTTTGTTGTTGCAGCCGAGTCAGTTGCAGTGAACCGGACAACAGGCTCCGGTCCTTGATACCGGCGATGAACCACGCGTCGGACCGGGCACGAATGACACGAGGTGGCAGCGGAAACGGCAGCTCGAGACTGTCCGCCGGCGGGATCGGGCCTCTGAGCGTCAAGTGGTGGCGCCCCTCGCTGACTCTCACCCAGAGGACGTCATTGCCGTCCCGAAAGACCTGCCTGGCCGGCGAACGGTTGAGCTGTATTTGCTCGGGCCTCCAGCCCTGTAATGAGCCTGGCAGCGGCACGGCCACCTCCTCAAGCGCATGCAGCTCCAGATCGACGGTCAAGAACTCATCGCCAGCATTGACGTCGGCGTCGACGATCTCGGCGCAGTTCGGCCTGCAGGGAGGTGGGGCAAGTAATCGCTTCTCGAGCTCCTGGAGAACGGCTGGAGACGGCGTGTCTGCCATTGCCGCCGGACTGCCGAACAAAGCGCCCGTGCCCATCAGCAAAGCCAGCGAAGCGGCGGCAGTGGCCTTCTTCGAAATCCCGCCGGGCCACTTCCAGTCGCGGTCGAGAATTTCGAATGCGAATGCGGCGGCAAACGCAGCTATCAGAAGCACCTCGATGAGTCGCACACCGCTGACGAGCCAGCGTGGCATGACGACCAGACGCATCGTTCTTTCAGGATCGACCGGGCCGGTCCAGGACAGCTGGTATTGATTCCAGCGCCATGAAGGCCTGCCGGGACCTGCCTGCACTACGGCGTTCGGCGCGTAGCGGGCAAAACGCACATCCGGTAGCGCCCGTGCACCAGTCACGACTGTTTCCTCCAGCATCGCGGCTCGGGGCGCCTCAGCCTCGGCGGGCGTACCCGGGACAATCCGTGAAGCCCGGTCGCCAGGCACAAACGCGTCGCCTGCGCCATACGGTGTGATCCTCCGACCGAGAATGTCCAATGGGCGAGAGATCTGGGATTCGAGCTGCGGGAATATGGCAATGCGTAGCTGGCCGGCTACAAATGGAACGAGAAGAACGAGCAGCAATACGAAACTGAATCCTCTGTATGCCTTCAGGAAACGTATCAACCGGCCTTCCGGCGCCACCCGCACCAGCGCGACGACGGCCAGCATGTTGAGCCAGGTCCACGCGGGCGCACCAAACTCGTGAGCACTGATGGTTAACGCGAACAACGCAATTACACCAATTCTGCGGCCGAACAATCGCCCGGCAGTGATTGTGATTATCAGGACGAGAAAGAAGTCGAGCAGTTTCCAGTGATCGACCCAGCTCGCCGGCGAATGGTCGGCACCAATTGCAGCAATCAACTGATGTCCAGGGGGCAGATTGAGACTTGTATCGACCCGATTGAAAGGTGACTGCCACCCGGTCACCGGCATCGCTCCACGTGTTTCGGACCGACCGAGCGCGTAAAGGTCGACATCGGCCCGTCTAAGCTCGACGCCGGCGAGGCCTTCGTGGTCACCGTTGGTCACAAGGATGTTTTCGCCGGCTTCCACGGCGCTCAACAGCTCGTACGGTGCCGCCATATCGAGTCGCCACGCGCTGCGCATCGTGCCACCGACCTGGTCGCTGAACACGAAACCGTCGCCGTCAAAGTCGAGCCATAGCAGTCGGTCCAACGACAAGTCGTTGTCAATTACTACCTTTCCGCGACTGCGCTCGGCGATGGTCAGCGACTCACCCGATTCCAGGCGAAAGGCGGGCAACTCCGCCCAGTCATCGGGCACGGATGCCTGTATCGGGTCGACGGGCCTCGGCGCTTCGGGTGCCGTTACCCTGAGTCGATCGCTCGAGCGATAACTCCAGATCTCGGAGATTGGCAAGTTGTGCTGAGGCACGGCCAAGGTAAGGCTGTTCAATACGCCCGGAGCTCGCGCCAACAGTGACAGTTTCCACCTGCCCGGCCGTACCTGCAGCCGGAGATTGCCGTCCGGCTCGAGTCGGGCCGGTAACTCGCTGTCAAGCGCGAGTGGAACGAAGCCTTCAGGGATTGTCGGTCCGATGAGTTCCTCCCGCACACTACCGGCAACTTCGATTGTTAGATTCGTCGCCAGTCGCGTCGGTATGTCGTCGGACACGAGACGATAAACTTGCACATTTACGGCATCCTGCATTTTTTTGTGCTGCTCGCGCTCGCCCAGCCAAACGGCTGACTGACTCCAGTCGGGCCGGGACACGCGATTTCCGTCCAAGAACAATTCGATCAGACCGGTTTCGCGAGGGATGTCCAGCGTTCGTGGGCGTTCCTGCCATTCGAATCGCCCGGCGATGTTGTACCGTCCGGGAGTGAGTCGCACCTTCGGACTGGAACCACGCATGACAACTTCGACTGCCTGGCCATTCGCGGTAACACGCTGTGGCCAGACTGCTGCGCTTCCCGGTAGTGGCACCCACTCGTCAGTCTGATAGACGGTCCACGATTGACTGAAGCTCCCACCGATCCCATTCACACGCAAATCGAGTCGATCGGGCCACGCGCAGATGAACGAGGTGCGTTTGCTTTCCCTCTGATTGAAAAAGAAAGGGCACTCGCGATATGCCTGATCCTGCAGGATCCACCCCGTCCATGACTGTAGTTCATCCGGTACGTGGATATCCGTCCTCGCAGCATCGGCGGCAACAGCCGTAAGCAACAGACTCGACAAAAGTATTGATCGCAAACCAGTGGACATGTTCGTCTCCCAGTGCCGATTTATTTGAACCAGAACTCTATTTCCGAGGTGTCCAGCTCGAACCGTGCGGAATGTTCCTCATTCGCATCGAGGAAGTACCAGTCGCCCGGTCCATATCGTGTCTCCGCACCCTTGCTGGTCAGAATCAATTCCCCCTGCGTAATGACGCCACAGTTTCGCGTCGTGTGCGTGTGTGGCTCGATCTCCGTACCGGCCGGATAGAATGCAAACAGGACGTCGCAGCCCTTTGCTTCCAGGCGATAGGCGTCGAACGGGCCATCGAAAGGCGGCAGCTGTCGGACGAGCTCAGGGAAGTGGTTTCCGCTCATGGCTTGAATCTCCATTCAAGCCAGAGACATTACGACTGTCACCGGGTTGATTCAATCGGAGCACATTCCTTTAAATGAGCTGCAAGACTATCGCAGCCTGACACGCAAAGCCGGCCACAAAGGCCAGCGTCCGAACCCACGGAATTGCAAACGTGTAGGCGAGCACGTGAACGATGCGGGCCCAGAGATACACGTTGGCGGCGAGAACCGTCGTCTCGTTGCTGACTCCGGCCGTATGCGCAACAAGCACGAGCGCAGCGAAAACGGCGAGATTCTCGACCGCATTGTAGTGCGCACACTTTAACTTTTCGGCCCAGGCCGCGAGCGGTTTCGGATCCGCGGGATAGCCGACCGCATCCATCAGGCCGCGCACGGCGATCATATTCAGGGTATATGGTATCCACAGCACCGCCGTCAGCGCAGAGACCCAGACAAGACTCATCAGTTCGTTGGTCATCATTTCCTCCCCATTCTTATCGCCATTGATTGGCTTTCTTATCGAACTCGGCGCTAACGACCGGAACTACGCAGAACCGCTGCCCGGTCGGCGCCTCCATCACACACCAGGATTTTATGTCAGCTATCCTCTTCGCGCCCAGTGCCTCGAGCCGTTTCACCTCTGCATCGATGTCATCGGACTCGATATCGAGGTGGACCCGGCTCGGGTGATTGACAGCCTGCACCTCAACATAGTTGTCATCTTCAGGCATCAGAAGTTCTACGTAGGGACTATCTTCGAGGCTTGCCGCACCCATCGGCGCCGCGCCCAGCGCTTTGCCCCAGAAAGCGGCGGCGGCGGCGAGGTCGTCTGTCTCGCAATCGATGATAAGCCCGGCCAGTCTGCTGCGGTGCATGTCGTCTCTCTATTGGATCGCCCGAGTCATGTAAATACAGTCATCGGGAATATCATCGCCGGCAGGCGGGTGACGTTGTTCGAACCCCATCTGCAGATAACAGGTCTTCGCGGCGCGATTGTCCCTGTAAACATATAAGGAGAATTCCTTGAGCGAAAAAGTCTCCCGGCCTTTTTCCATCAGCAGCATGACGAGTCGCCTGCCGAGACCCTCGCGGCGCCGATCGGGGGAAACGACAAGGCGTGCAAGGTTGATACGACGATGACGTTCGTAGATTTGCCCGAACGCAAGAATGTCGGTGCCCGCATCCACAAGACAATAACTGCCTATTTGCTGCCAGTGCATGTCTTCGCGAAAAGTCTCCAGCGTGAACGGATAGCGAAATTTCGGTCCGCCCCAGATTGCGACGCTTCGCTTCGAAGGAAACCAGGTCATCAG
>JBHIDG010000130.1:0-8577 GCA_046760025.1 Woeseia sp.
ACGGTCCATCACGCCGGCGAGCGTATGCTCGCGGTGCCCGGAGAGGCTCGCTTCGAGTTCGAGGTTGCGACGCGTCGGGCCGTCCATCACCAGCGCCTCGTCGGTCCGCTGCACGGAAATCGACTGCAAATGAGGCAGCGCGGTTTTCTGGGTGTCGCTGACATACTGAAGCAGGGCGCCGGCGGCGGCGAGTCCACGCGGAAATTCGTCACAGCCGAACCCGGCGAGGTCCCTGGTCCCGAACTGGGCGCACAGCAGGCGCGTCGCGCCGTCGAGCTCGAAATGCCAGGGTGGCCGGCCGGTCACCCGGACTTCGTCCCGGATCGACTGCGACACAGCCTGCTCCTCGTCGACGACGATCTCGGCGGGCCGAAGGCGCTCCAGTTCCCCCGCGAGTGCCTCCACGCCTTCGACTTCCGTGAGACGAAATCGACCGCCAGCGAGGTCCAGCCAGGCGAGGCCGATCGCCTGACCCTGCATGAAAATGGCGGCCACGAGATTGTCTCTGCCCTGGGCGAGCAGGGCTTCATCCGTCAGCGTGCCGGGCGTCACGACCCGGGTCACCCTGCGCTCGACCGGCCCCTTGGTCGTTGCCGGATCGCCGACCTGCTCGCAGATTGCGACCGATTCGCCCTTGCGGACGAGCCTGGCGAGATAGCCCTCGAGCGCATGGTACGGGACGCCCGCCATCGGGATCGGGTCGCCGGCCGATTTGCCGCGAGACGTCAGCGTGATGTCCAGCAGCTCCGCCGCACGTTTCGCGTCGTCATAGAAAAGTTCATAGAAGTCCCCCATGCGATAGAAGACCAGCATGTCGGGATATTCGGCCTTGACGCTCAGGTATTGACGCATCATCGGCGTGTGTACGGGCGTTACCGAGGCACTCATTATCATAAATGGACTATTCTGTGCCCGATGAAAATACTGCATGTCGAAACGGGACGCCATCTTTACGGTGGCGCGCAGCAGGTCATCTACCTTGCAGCAGCGCTCGATCGGCAGGGGATCGAGAATATTCTGGTGTGCGTGCCCGGTTCGGATATCGACATCGCCGCACGTGATACGGGGATTCGGGTATCAAACATCGAGTGCGCCGGTGATCACGACCTGGCCTTCGCCTTTCGCCTGCGCCTGCGCTTGATGGACGAAAGTCCGGACCTCATCCATTGTCACAGCCGCCGCGGCGGCGATTTTATTGGCGGCCTCGCGGCAGCCGGGACTCCCGTTCCGGCCGTCATCTCGAGGCGCGTCGACAATGCAGAGCCGGCCTTGATCGCCGGGCTGCGCTACCGGCCGTACCGGAAGGTCATCGCGATCTCGGAGTCGGTCGCGAGCGCCTTGCGCGACTCGGGAGTCGACGATGATCGACTGGTCGTGATTCGCAGTGCGGTGGACACCGACCGATTTGCAAAACCACCCGATTGCGATGCATTTCGCGCCGAGTTCCGATTGTCCGACGGCGATTTCGTTGTGGCCGCAATCGCACAACTGATTCCGCGCAAGGGCCACCGCTTCCTGCTCGAAGCGGCGGCCGATCTCATGGGCAAGTATCCGAACCTCAGGCTCATCATTTTTGGCCAGGGCCCGCTCGAGGCCGATCTACGTGAGCGGACCAGCAGGCTGAGGCTGGGCGGCACGGTGCAGTTTGCCGGCTACCGGCCGGACCTGGATAACTACCTGGCCTGCATCGACCTGCTCGTGCATCCGGCCCTCGCAGAAGGTCTCGGCGTTGCAAGCCTGAAAGCGGCGGCGGCCGGCGTTCCGGTGGTAGGATTCGCGGCAGGCGGACTGCGTGAGGCGGTGGCGGACGGTGAGACCGGCTTACTTGTGACGCCCGGGGATGTCGCAGCACTGGGGGAAGCCATGGCGAGACTCATCGATAACGACGAGCTTCGGCGTGAACTCGGCCGGGCGGGTCGCAAGCGCATGCAAGCGAAATTCTCTATCGACACGATGGCCAATCGCCATCGTCAACTCTACGAGACGATTCTGAATGACGGAAGTTGATTCCATAGGCGCGCTTGCCGAAGCGCTGGTCGGCGAACTGCTTGCGGCAGGAAAGACCGTGTCGACGGCCGAGTCCTGTACGGGTGGCTGGATCGCAAAGTCAATCACCGATATCGCCGGCAGCTCGGGATGTTTCGGTTATGGAATCGTGAGCTACAGCAACGGCGCCAAGGAGTCACTGCTCGGCGTGAGCCCTGCGACGCTCGATGAGCACGGCGCGGTGAGCGCGTCCGCCGTCAGGGAAATGGCGGAGGGCGCGTTGAATTTGAGCGGCGCCGACATTGCGATCGCCGTCAGCGGTGTCGCCGGGCCGGACGGCGGCAGCGAAGAGAAACCGGTCGGCACCGTCTGGTTCGCCTGGGCAATACGGAAGAAGGCTGAGCCCGATATCGACGTCGAGACGCGGCTGCTCAAGGGGGACCGCGACCAGGTTCGCACCCAGACGGTCGTCATCGCCCTGCAGGGAATCCGCGAGCGCGTTCGTGAGTAGCAAGCGCATATTCTTCGCCCTCTGGCCGACACAGAAACAAAGGCAGCTGATCGAATCGGCCATCGAGCCTCACAGAAAAGACCTCAGCGGAAAGTGGATGGTGCGTGACAATTTACATGTGACACTCGTTTTCATCGGCAATTTTCCGGAAAAAGATATTGTGTCGTTACAGGAGGCGGCCGGTATCATACAGTGTCCGCACATCAAGCTCAGTTTCGAGTGGATCGACTTCTGGAAGAGGCAAAAGATCATGTGTCTGCACGCACCGACCGTTCCGGACGACCTGGTCGACCTGGTCAAGTCCCTGGAATCGGAGGCTTCCGCATTCGGATACGAGCCGGAGAAACGGCCTTACAAACCGCACATGACGATCGCACGCAAGGCCGGCTTTTTCCAACCGATTCTGCTGGCGCAACCGCTCGTGCTTCGATGGGCGGTCTTCGAACTGATCGAGTCAATATCAACTCCGAAGGGTGTTCGGTACCGGCCGTTGAAACAATAGCTTCGGCGCGTTTCTTCACAATATGCTCCGATTGCGCCCGGCCTACAGCTGCCGACGTTCGGCTTTTTGTGAAATAATGCCGGCTTCCCTCCTGCACAGAGCGGCGACAATAAAGATGGATGAAAATCGCAAAAAAGCGCTGGCCGCGGCACTTGGCCAGATCGAAAAACAATTCGGCAAAGGCTCTGTAATGCGCCTGGGCGATAGCAGCAAAGCCATGGACATCGATTCCGTGTCGACCGGCTCGATCGGCCTCGATGCCGCGCTCGGTATCGGCGGCCTTCCCCGGGGCCGCGTGGTCGAGATCTACGGGCCGGAAGCGTCCGGCAAAACCACACTGACACTCCAGGTCGTCGCCGAGGCGCAGAAGCTGGGCGGCACGGCGGCCTTCGTCGACGCCGAGCACGCCCTCGATCCGACTTATGCCGAGAAGCTCGGCGTGAACGTCGATGAGTTGCTCGTCTCCCAGCCCGATACGGGCGAACAGGCGCTCGAGATTACCGACATGCTGGTTCGATCAGGCGCCGTCGACGTCGTCGTGATCGATTCGGTTGCCGCACTGACGCCCAAAGCGGAGATCGAGGGCGAGATGGGCGACTCGCACATGGGATTACAGGCCAGGCTGATGTCGCAGGCGCTTCGCAAGCTGACCGCCAATATCAAACGCTCGAACACGATGGTGGTTTTCATCAACCAGATTCGCATGAAGATCGGTGTCATATTCGGAAGCCCCGAGACGACCACCGGCGGAAACGCGCTCAAGTTCTACTCATCTGTCCGGCTGGATATCCGCCGCATAGGCGCCATCAAGAAAGGCGACGAAGTCACCGGCAACATGACCCGTGTCAAGGTCGTCAAGAACAAGGTATCGCCGCCGTTCAAGGCCGCCGAGTTCGAGATCCTCTACGGCGAGGGTATCTCGCGCGAGGGAGAGATTATCGAACACGGCGTCGCGCAGGGCTTAATCGACAAGGCTGGTTCATGGTACAGCTACAAGAACGACCGCATCGGCCAGGGCAAGGAAAATGTACGCGAGTTCCTGAAAGCCAATCCCGCTGTGGCCGCCGACATCGAGAGACAGATTCGAGCGAGGCTGCTTCCCGACACGGTGCAGGCAGGTGATGCGACCGAAGCGGATGACCCGGAGGCTGTCGCCAAGGAAGCTTGAAACGGTTGACTCCATCAAGAATCTGAACGAGGACCTCTTCGCATCGGAAGAGGTCGATCGCCTTCACGATCCGATCGAGGCACGCAAAAAGGCGATGGATTTTCTTGCGCGCCGCGAATTCGGCCGCCTCGAACTCCAGGACAGACTCGAGGCCGCCGGTTTCGGCAGCGAGGCGGCACGGGTCGCGGTCGATGGTCTCGCAGGCGAAGGCCTGCAATGCGATAGCCGCTTCGTCGAGAATTTCATCCAGTCCCGCATCGACCAGGGCAAGGGTCCCGTCAAGATCCGGATCGAGCTCGGCGAGCGAAAAGTCGCGTCGAGCCTGATCGACGAATTGCTTGCCGGGACCGACGAAGACTGGACCGACATGGCCAGGCGCGTCCGGGAGAAGAAGTTTGGCCCCGAGCTTCCCGAGAACTTCACGGAAAAGGCCCGTCAGATGCGCTTCCTTCAACAACGCGGTTACGAATCCGGCCAGATCCAGGCAGCGGTCGCGCCACATGGTGATAACTAGCTGATCCCGCTACACTATCCGCGATTGTAATACGGGGTTAAGACCCAACAACTGTTCGATGAAATTCATGACGAGCAATGAGCTGCGCGGGGCTTTTCTCGAGTTTTTCGAAAAGCGTGGCCACGAGATTGTCCCGAGCTCCCCGCTCGTGCCGGGCACCGACCCCACGTTGCTATTTACCAATGCCGGCATGGTCCAATTCAAGGATGTGTTCCTGGGGCGGGAGAGGCGCGGTTACAAGAGAGCAGCAAGCTCGCAACGCTGTGTTCGCGCCGGCGGTAAGCATAACGATCTCGAAAACGTCGGTTACACGGCCAGGCATCACACGTTTTTCGAGATGCTCGGCAATTTCAGTTTCGGCGATTACTTCAAGAAAGAGGCGATCGAGCTCGCCTGGAAGTTTTTGACCCGGGACTTAGGGCTACCGCCGGAACGACTGTGGGTAACGGTTTTCGAGGACGACGACGAAGCCGCGGACATCTGGCTCAAACACATAAACATCGATCGGAAACGCTTCTCGCGTATGGGTGCCAAGGAAAATTTCTGGGCGATGGGCGACGCAGGCCCTTGCGGCCCCTGCAGCGAGATCTTCTACGACCATGGCCCGGACGTCGCGGGCGGCCCACCCGGAAGTGACGATGAAGAGGGCGACCGCTTCGTCGAGATCTGGAACCTGGTATTCATGCAGTTCGATCGTTCCGCAAGCGGAGAGATGACGCCGCTGCCCAAACCGTCGGTCGATACCGGAATGGGGCTCGAGCGGACCGCCGCCGTGCTGCAGGGCGTACACAGCAACTATGAGATCGATCTGTTCGCAAACCTGATCCATGCGACTGCGGAAATTCTCGGCGTCACGAACGACGGTTCGAGTTCCCTGAACGTTATCGCCGATCACATTCGTGCCTGCGCATTCCTGATCGTGGACGGCGTATTGCCGGGCAACGAGGGCAGGGGTTACGTGCTTCGCAGGATCATTAGGCGCGCGCTCAGGCATAGCAAGAAACTCGGCATAGAAGCAACTTTTTTTCACAAGCTTGTCGAGCCATTGTGCAGGGAAATGGGCGAAGCCTATCCCGAGCTTGTAAACGCGAAAGCACACGTCGAGAAAGTCCTCGAGAAAGAGGAACAACGGTTCGCCGAGACGCTCGATCAGGGAATGGACATCCTCGAGTCTGCGATCGCGAAGCTAAAGGGCAGCCAGATTTCGGGCGACGTCGTCTTCAAGCTCTATGATACCTACGGATTCCCCGTTGACCTCACCGCTGATATTGCGCGCGAGCGGCGGCTGACGATCGATCAGAAAGGCTTCGAACGGCAAATGGCAGTGCAGCGTGATCGCGCCCGCGCCGCCAGCAAGTTCAGTGTCGGCGGCGAGGCTGCCGTAAAGACCGACGTCGAAAGCCGATTCACCGGATACGAAGGCATAGAAGAGAGATCCGAGGTCGCCGCCCTGTTCAGGGATGGCCAGCCGGTGGACTCGCTCGAGTCCGGCGACAAAGGCGCGGTCGTGTTGGCATCGACGCCCTTCTATGCCGAAAGCGGCGGCCAGGTCGGCGATACCGGCGTGCTCGAATCCGGCAGCGCCTCGTTTTTAGTTGCCGACACGCAGAGGAGCGGCAAGGCAAACGTGCATTTCGGCGAGGTACAGTCTGGTGACCTGAAGCGAGGCGACAAGCTTACAGCCAAAGTCGACAGTGAGAGAAGGCAGGCCATAGTTCTGCACCATTCCGCAACGCATCTCATGCATGCGGCGTTAAGGCAGGTGCTAGGCGACCATGTCCTGCAGAAAGGCTCGCTTGTTGCGCCGGATCGCCTGCGCTTCGATTTCTCGCATTACGAACCGGTAACACCGGGTGAGCTAAAGGAGGTCGAGGATCTGGTCAACGCAAGAATTCTCAATAACATTGCCGCCGAAACCCGATCGATGAAGTATGACGACGCCGTTGCATCGGGCGCCATTGCGCTGTTCGGCGAGAAATACGAGGACGAAGTTCGCGTGTTACGTTTCGGTGACTTCTCGATCGAGTTGTGCGGCGGCACACACGTGAATAGCACGGGCGACATCGGGATCTTCAAGATTACCTCGGAAGGCGGCGTAGCGGCGGGCATCCGCCGGATAGAAGCCGTCAGCGGCAAGCAGGCGATGGATTGGATCGGCGAGAACCAGAAGGCACTGGACGATGTCGCCGCGATGTTGCGCACACCAAGGGATCAGGTACGGGCTAAGATCGAACAGCTTATCCGGAGGGTGAAAGAACTCGAGAAAGAACTCACCGCGGCCAGGCGACGGTTGGTTAGTGGACAAACGACTGACATCACGGAGGACGTCGTCGTCGTCAATGGCCTGACCGTTCTGGCGACCAGAATGGACGGCGCCGACGCCAAGACCCTGAGAGACGCCGTCGATCGCTTCAAAGACAAGTTTGACAGCGCAGTCGTCGTGCTGGGTTCGGTCGACAACGGCAAGGTCCGTCTGGCGGCAGGAGTAACAAAAAATGCGGTCGGCCGTATCCGCGCGGGCGACGTTATCAAACCGGTCGCCGAACAGGTAGGCGGTAAGGGCGGCGGCAGGCCCGATTTTGCGCAGGCAGGCGGGAGCAATCCGGAGGCTCTGGATGCCGCACTCGGTTCCGTAGCGGGCTGGGTGGCGCAACAATTGGCCTGAGGCTCGACCGGACCATTAATAAGGTCGTCGGGCGCCATATGCCAGGCCCAGACGCGCACGCCAACGCAAACTCGATTAGAATTACAACAGTTCAGCGACAAGCACGGGCGTAATAATAAGCGGGACCCGGTTCCGCAAGGCAGGAGTAGGAAGTCATGCTGATCCTCACGCGTCGCGCCGGTGAGACAGTAATGGTAGGGAGCGATATCACCATTACTGTGTTAGGTGTCAAAGGGAATCAGGTTCGCATCGGCATCAATGCCCCCAAGGACATTGCAGTCCATCGGGAAGAGATATACGAACGAATCCAGAGTGAAAAAAACGCGAAAGACACCGAAAAGCCGGCAGACCAGGATGAATAACCCGGGAAGTCAACTTTACCTCCCACCGTCCACTAAGTAATAATCTGCCTCCCGGAGAGATGGCTGAGTGGTCGAAAGCGCTCCCCTGCTAAGGGAGTAAGGGTTTGAAGCCCTTCGAGGGTTCGAATCCCTCTCTCTCCGCCACATAAGAAAAAGGGGACGGATCCCTCGGGGTCCGTCCCCTTTTTTGCTTTTTCTTCGACGGGGTACCGAGCCAGCCCCGTTCCAAAATCACAATCCTGTTCTTGGACCTCGGGTCCCAACATATGCTTTCATAGCACCGATTCGGGATCAGGAAGCACGATGGATGTCTGATACTACAACTCCAGCGCAAGGCGTAACCTTCGCTGCCGCGCGCGGCTTGTATTTCCTGATCTTCATGGTCTCCGGCTTTTCGGCGCTGATCTACGAATCGATCTGGTCCCACTACCTGAAACTGTTCCTCGGTCATGCGGCGTACGCACAGTCGCTGGTATTGATCATCTTCATGGGAGGTATGGCAATCGGCTCATGGCTGGCCAGTCGCTTCTCGGAGCGCAGCAAGTCACTCCTGTCACTATATGCGCTGATCGAGCTGATCGTCGGCATCGCCGCGCTGCTATTTCATGGCCTGTTTACCTCATTGATCGAGGCCTTTTATTCCATTCTACTGCCGGCGATCGATGCGCCCGTCAGCGGCGCAACCCTGAAGTGGCTCGCGGCGACTCTGCTGATCATGCCGCAGTCGATCCTGCTCGGGATGACCTTCCCGCTGATGAGCGCCGGCATCATACGCAGGTTTCCGCGCGCGCCCGGCGACAGCATCGCGATGCTCTATTTCACGAACAGCATCGGCGCCGCCATCGGTGTTCTCGCAAGCGGTTTCTGGC
>JBHIDG010000131.1:0-8431 GCA_046760025.1 Woeseia sp.
GCCGTCGCCCAGGCAACCGGGCGCCATTGCCAGCGTCCGCCAGCCCGCCGCCGCCGCGTGCTCGATACCGGTCAGCTCGCCATCGCCGTCGAACGACGCGTCGAACTGTTGCACCGACGCCGAACGGGCACAATCGAGCCGGCTGTCGTCGGCACGCTGGAACAGCACCTTGACGGGCCGCCCCAGCTCACGTGCGGCCAGCGCCGCCGGAATCATCTGATCGCCGAACAGCCGGCGGCCAAAACCTCCGCCGAGGTAATACTGGTGAATGACGATGTCGGCCTCGTCCATCTCGAGCGCGGCCGCGAGCACCGGCAGAATCAGCGACTGCCACTGGTTGCCGGAATGGACATGGCAGGCGCCATCGACAAACTCTACGACGGCGTTGGCCGGCTCCAGCGTAAAGTGCAGCGCGGTGCCGGTGCGGTAGATCGCGCTGTGAGTTCTTGCCGCTTGCATGCGCGCTGCCGAAACATCACCGTCGTCGACAAACAGCGTGCCGGCGCCTTTGTCGGCCGCGAGACGCTCACCCTCGCTGATGATTTGGGCCTCGCTGACGCCGGCGGTCGGTCCGGGCGCCCAGTCGACGGAGACCGCCTCCGCCGCGCGCATTGCGCTGACAAAGTTTTCCGCGATGACCACCGCCCAGCCCTGCAAGGTGTCGCTGGGATCGGTCAGCTTCAGCGTCCGGAGGTAGCCGGGGACCGCCTTGGCGGCGCTGTCGTCGATGGTTTTTATCGCACTGCCGTAGCGCGTCGGTGGCATCAACGGATGCGCATAGACCATGCCCGGCAATTCGACGTCGATACCGTATATCGCATCGCCGGACGATTTGGCCGGAATGTCCAGCGCCGCGGTATCGCGGCCGATGTAGCGCCGCTCGGCGGCCGATTTGACCGGCATCGCGCCGAGTTCCTCCTCGCTGAAGGTGCGACTGATATCGCCCCGCTGAACGATGTCCGCGAACGATACCGCCTCGCCGTTCGCCGAGACGCGACTCATCTCCACGCTGCAATCCGCAGGATCCACGCCGAGTAAGACAGCGCCGGCATCGCGCAGCACCGTTCGTCCTGCCGCGCCGGCCTGCGACAGCATAGCGAAAGTCGTGAATACGGACCACGATCCGCCCGTGACCATATAGCCCCATTTCGGATCGGTATCCACGTGTTCGATGCGTATGTCCTCCCATCGCGCACCGATCTCGTCGGCGACGACCCGCGCAAGCGCGGTGCCGACATGCTGCCCCATTTCGGCCTTGGCGATGTTGACGAGAATGCCTCCCTTTGCGTCGATCTCGAACCATACCGTCGGCGCAAAACTACGGCTGGCTGCCGCTTCCCCGATTTCACTGACCGCCTCCTCACGGCTGCAACCCGGAAGGATGACGCCGAGGCCCATGACCAGGCCGGCCCCCGCGCTGCCGGCAAGGAACGAACGGCGGCTGACGGATAGCAGTAATTGCTCTGTTTGCGTTGCCATGGTCACGCCCCCTCGCCGCGCGATGCGACCCTGACAGCTTTTCGGATTCGCGTATAGCTCATGCAACGGCACAGGTTTCCGTTCATCGCAGTCGAAATTTCCTCGTCGGTGGGGTCGGGGTTCTCGGCGAGTAAGCTGGCGGCCTGCATTATCTGCCCGGACTGGCAGTAGCCGCATTGCGGCACCTGTTCCGACACCCAGGCTTCCTGCAGGGCCCGGCCTTCCGCCGAATCGAGTCCTTCGATCGTCGTGACGGATTTGCCGGCCACATCGCCTAGCTGCGTCATACAGGAGCGGGTAGCAGTGCCGTCGATGTGCACGGTGCAGGCACCGCACATCGCGATGCCGCAACCGAATTTGGTGCCCTTCAATTTCATGTCGTCGCGGATTACCCAAAGCAAGGGCGCGTCGGGCGCATAGTCGGACGTTACGGTTTCACCGTTCAGATTGAACTCGATCACGATCTCCCCCTCATTGCGGAATCACGACTGTGGTTGATTCTGTTTAGTATAGTCCATATCGGCAATCTACTCTGCAATGCCCATGCCCAGAACGATCAGCAATACCGGCGGGATAATGAACCGGATCATGAAGCGCCAGAATGTAAAAAATACGCCTTCGGACACGCCGATCTCGTCGAGCTTGAGTTGCTTCGGTACCAGCCAGCCGAAGAACACCGACAGCAGGAAACCTCCCAGGAGCAACAGATTATTCGCCGCCAGGGTATCGAAGGTGTCGAAGATATCCTTGCCTCTGTAGGACGGTATGAACTCGAGGAGTCGCACGTCTTTCCAGACGGAGAAGCCGAGTATTGATGCTATCCCGAGAATCCAGGCAGCGCCTGCCACCCACAGGATGCCTTGCTTCCTCGGGATGTTGAGGTGCTCGTCTGTCCAGTTCACGACGCCTTCGGCGAGGCCTATGCACGAGGACAAGGCCGCGGAGATCAACAACACGAAGAAGATCGAGCCGAACAGTTGGCCACCCGGCATCTGGCCGAACGCAAGCGGCAGGGTTTCGAATATCAGGCCCGGCCCGGCGCCCGGATTCAGTCCGTACCGGAATACGAGCGGGAAGATCGCGAATCCGGCGAGTACGGCGACGCCGGTGTCCGTGAGAATGACTGCGGCCGAGGAACGGGGGATTGAGAAATCCTTGGGCATGTAGGCGCCGAAGACGATGAGCGAACCCATGCCGATGCCGATCGAGAAGAAAGCCTGCCCGATTGCCGCCATCACCGTGCCGAACGTGATCTTCGAGAAGTCGGGCTCCAGCAGGAAGCGCAGCGTGCTGACCATATCGCCCGCGACGACGCCGTAGATCACCATGATTAAGATACTGGCGAACAGCGCCGGCATCAGGACCTTCACCGCGCGCTCGATGCCCGACTGCACGCCCTGGCGGATGACGACAATCATCAAGACGTGAACCAGCGTGTTCCAGAACATCAGGAGCCACGGGTCCGCGAGCAGACCGGCAAACATCGCACCCGTGGCGTTAGCGTCGACGCCTTCAAACGCGCCGGTTATCGCCTTGACGAAATAGTCCAGGGTCCAGCCCGATAAAACCGTGTAATAGGAAAGAATGACAAAAGCGCAGAATATTCCGAGATTGCCAATGAAGCTCCAACGGGTATTCCGGCCGCTTTCCCTGGCAACATTGGCGACGCTCTGTGACGCACTCGCTGCACCCCGCCGGCCTATCGAGATTTCGGTGATCAGCAGCGGCAGTCCGATACCCAGCGCGCAGGCCAGGTAGATGATCAGGAACGCGCTGCCTCCGTTCTCGCCGAGCTGGTACGGAAATCGCCAGATGTTGCCCATGCCAACCGCAAATCCCACTGCGGCCAGCAGGAATCCCAACCGGGATGACCATTGTTCTCCGGAACCGGATGCCCCAGCCATAAACTGTTCCTTATTCCGTTATTCTGCAGATGTCGTATATTGGCATAGAAAGGGCCGGATTTATTCTTCAGTGCTTTTTTCGCCTGAATTCCGGAAAATCAGAAAGACAAGTCCGGCGCCTTGGTCACATTTAGTTGCCCTGCGGCAATCCGATCGAACTGGCGAGGGCTTCCGGCTACAATGCGTGGCCCCTGATAACGAACAAGACTCTGGGAATAAGACTATGAGAATCGCCAACGCGCTCGTGCTGTGCGTGGTACTGCTTACCGGAGAAGCTGCGGCAGATACCTTGATACACGCCGGTCGGCTGATCGATGGGCTGGCGGATCGGACCCGCTCGGAGATGACCGTTCGTGTGGATGGCGCCGGGATCAAGGACGTCGAGAACGGCTATTCCGAAGCCGGCGAAGGCGACACCGTAATCGATCTGACAAATCACACGGTCATGCCGGGACTGATGGACATGCACGTGCATCTCACCGGTGAATATTCGAAAGACAGCCGACTGAATGGCTTTGTTCGCAACGAGGCCGACTACGCTATCGACGCCGTGAAATTCGCAAAGCGTACGCTCGAAGCCGGATTCACCGTAGTCCGCAATCTCGGCGACGTTTTCAACGTCACCGTAGCCCTCAGGGAGGCGATCGAGGACGGCGACGTGCCGGGTCCGAGAATCTTCACCGCTGCGAAGGGACTCGGCACCACCGGCGGTCATGCGGATCCGACCAACGGCTGGGCCAGTCATCTGGTGGCTGATCCCGGGCCTAAGCAGGGCGTAATCAACGGAGCCGATGATGCCCGCAAGGCGGTCCGGCAGCGTTACAAGGATGGCGCCGACTGGATCAAGATCACGGCGACTGGGGGTGTCCTGAGCATTGCCAGAAGCGGCCAGAACCCGCAGTTCACCGATGAAGAGTTGTCCGCGCTGATCGATACCGCGAACGATTACGGCCTGCGTGTCGCAGCGCATGCGCATGGCACCGAGGGCATGAAGCGCGCGGTGATCGCAGGCGTGGCTTCGATCGAGCACGGCACGTTCATGGACGATGAAGTCATGCGCCTGATGAAGAAGAACGGCACCTATTACGTGCCGACGATCCTCGCCGGCGTCTGGGTGGGCGAGAAAGCGAAGATCGACGGGTTCTTCCCCGAGCTGGTCCGCCCCAAGGCGGCCGCGATCGGGCCGGTCATCAGGCAAACCTTTGCCAAGGCTTACAGAGCCGGCGTGCCGGTCGTCTTCGGCACGGATTCGGGCGTCTCCGCTCACGGCGACAATGCGCAGGAGTTTGCGCTGATGGTCGACGGCGGCATGCCGCCGATGGAGGCGATCCAGTCGGCGACCAGCGTGGCAGCGAGGTTCCTGGGCATCGGAGACACACACGGGACGCTGGCGGCCGGCAAGCAGGCGGACATCGTTGCCGTGCCGGGCAATCCGCTACAAGACATCACGGCGATGGAACGGGTCAGTTTCGTGATGAAGGCGGGTGAGGTTTACAGAAACGACTGATTACCAGTTCGCTTCGAAGCCTACCGTCAAATTCCTGCCGACGGCGTCGATGCCGGATCCATGATGCCGGTATTGGTCGTCGAACAGATTCTCGAGAGCGGCGCTGATACTCCAGCGTTCGTCCGGCCGCCAGGATGCTCGGACATTGACAGTCATCCAACCTGAAGTTCCGTTGGGATCGATCCTCACGTCGCGAGCGTCGCGCGGGCTCAATCTCGTCTGCGAATCGGCGAACAGGACGAACGGTTCGATCGTCAGCGATTCGTTTGGCTCATAACGCAGGGCAACCCGACCGTTGAGCGGTGGAATGCGGTCCGCGGGCACAGCCGGGCCGGCGCTCTCCCTCTGCTCGCCGCGCGTGAAGTTGAGAATCGCATCCAGCGTCAGTTTGTCCCTGATCGCCAGACTGCCGGCCGCCTCCACGCCCCAGATGTCGGCGCGCGCCTGATTCCGGCTTTGTACGATGTCGCGGCCGTCAGTTGTTTCAGCGCCTGTCAGCACCGAGGAAATGCGGTCCCTGTATTGCAGCCGGTAAAAGACCAATTCGGCGTTCGATCGATCGGTGTGTGCCCTGATTCCGAGATCCAATTGACTGACGTGTTCCGAATCCAGTGCAGGATTCGGGATGTTGAAGCGATTGCCCGGCCGCTCGCCGAGCGTGCCGATATCGAATATATTCGGCGCGCGAAAACCGTGTGCGAGATTGGCGACCAATTGCGCGCGATCCGAGATTCTGAACATCCAGCCGAGGTCGGCGCTGAAATCGGTAATGTTCGAAGAGCGCCCTACAACATCGATGTCCACCGTGCTCAGCCTGAGCCCGCCCGAGACGCTGTTACGATCGCCCACAGGCCTCCGGACATTCGCATAAATCGCCGCTTGATCTATCGTCGAGTTGTCCGGGAAGCGTGGTTGAACCGCCATCCTCTTTCCGCTGACGTTGTCTTCCTCGACGCGATGACTGCGCACGCGATCGTGGTAGACCTCAACTCCGACTATCCAGGAGCCGTTTACGATCTCCTTGCCTGCACTCACGGTTAAGCCAAACAGATCGCTTTTGTTGGACTCATATCTGCGCTTGCTCGACGCAAAACTTCTCGTGACGCGATCGTCGACGATCCGTTGCCAGCCGAAATCGAAATTCCAGTCGGCCGCCCACATACCGTCCGCCCGTGCATGACGAACGTGTGCAAACAGGCGCTCGTTCGGCGCGAACAGAAATTCCGACGACGAGGGTTGACTCTGCCCGAAGCCGGGGACGAGCTCGTCGATGCGGGGCGTAGCCGACTGACCGGCGTATTGGAGATCGAACAACCAGGAACGCCTTGCGTCCGGAGTCGACGATACCGCAACACGCGCCCCCCTCGAATCGTACCCGGTCGGACCGGTGCGCTCGCCGCTGCCGGTACGGCGATTGCCGGTGTCCTGGTAATCGATGCTGATCAGTCCGGCGAGCTTGCTGTTGCCGGCATCCAGCGAAGCCCGAAGCGACTTTCCGATTTCGGCCGTATCGAAGCCGATGGACACGCTGCGCCGGAATTGAGTCCCGGACCCGTCGAATGCCGGGACGCGCGATAGCACGTGAATGATGCCGCCCACTGCATCGCTGCCATACAGGGAGGCGGATGCGCCACGCAGGACTTCGATTCGATCGACGAACCCGGGGGAAACCAGCGCAAGGTACTGGGTCGGCGCATTACGGAATATCGCGTTGTTCAGGCGCAAGCCGTCGACGATGTGCAGTATCTCCGAGCCTTTCAGGCCACGAATGATCGCCGCACCCTGCCCGGGTGTGGTCTGCTGCAGATACACGCCCGTCCTGGACGCCAAAGCATCGGTCGTCAACTTGCTGCTGCGAACCTCGGCAGAAGTTATCAGAGTCAATGCCGCAGACACATCGCTCACGGCGGCCGGGCGGCGAGCGGCCGTGACCTGTATCTCCTCGATGGAAGCCGGTTCACCGTACTGCGCGGCCGATGGCACGGGAGCTGCGACGCAGGACAGGGCCAGCGCAGCGACAAAGGCGTATCTGATCAAGCGGTATCTCGTTTGCGACTTACGTTAGACTGCGGCGCGTGGAGCTTTCAATCATCATTGTCAATTATCGTTCCTGGGGACACCTGCAATCTGCATTCGATGCGCTCCTGCCCGGATTCCCGTACGACAAGTGGGAGATTATAGTCGTCGATAACGAATCGGACCCCGATTTGTTCGACGGCTTCAGATCCGGATTCCCTCGGATCAGGTTCATAGCCATCCCGACGAACAGTGGATTCGCTTTTGGCGCCAATCGCGGCGCCGCGGTTGCGCAAGGCGATCATCTGATCTTCATGAACCCGGATGTCATTGTCGATTGCAGTGGCGTCGCCGCCCTCATGGCGGAAAAAAAACGGCTCGGCGATACAGCGTTGCTGACGCCGCGCCAGGTCGATTCGAAGGGGCGAACACAGAAACTCTATGACGCCTTTCCCGATCTCCTGAACCACTTCAGGTCCGTGAAAGGCCTGCTTCGTCTGCTGCGACCCGGGAAATATCCGGATCCGAGGGAGGACATCAAGACGGTTATCTACCCCGACTGGGTCGGCGGCTCATTCCTGCTGATCAGCCGCAGGGATTTCGACGCCATCGGGCACTGGTCCGAGGATTTCTGGTTGTACGCCGAAGATACGGACCTGTGCCGGCGGGCGCGCGATCTTGACTTGCGGGCCGCCTGCACGCCGGAAGTGACGATTGTCCACACCCACGGTGGTTCCAGCAGATACAGCGAGAGCGTTACGGCGCTCAGCAAGCTCGAGGTCATCATTTCCAAGAACGTGTTTGCGCAAAGGCACAGCAAGGGCTTACGGCGATTCTGCAATCATCTGATCATCGCCCTGCTCAATCTCCCCGCTTTGTCGCTGGCGGCAGTGCTGAACGTCCTGACCGTGAGCCGTGTAAGAGCGCTTCGGCTGCGCGGTCGCATATTCTCGGAACTCGTCCCGTATTACATGAATTCGCTCAAAACGGGGATCTGGACGAGCCCCAGGGCACTGGCCAACAAGGGACAGAGCGGGAGCCGGTCCTGACGGGCGAATCAGGACGACGAATAGTCAAATTAGTCGGTGCCCGGCACCGCGTAGTGCGTTTCGATCCAGTCGCGATAGCTGCCATCCATGACGGCCCGCCACCAGGGTTCGTTGGCCAGCATCCAGTCGAGCGTTCGAGCCAGCCCCGACTCGAAGTCTTGCTGCGGCTCGTAACCCAGCTCCTTCGTGATCTTGCCGGCGTCGATGGCGTAGCGCCAGTCGTGGCCAGGGCGGTCTTTGACATGAGTGATCAGCGACTCCGTGGATTTTCCCGAGGCGGCCGGCGACTCCTTATATATGGGTGACAAGTTCTTGTCGTCCCTGAATCGCCGATCGATGAGGCCGCAGATTCGCGTCACGATCGAGATATTGCTGCACTCGTTGTTGCCGCCGATGTTGTAAGTCGCGCCGATCCGTCCCTTTTTTAGTACGAGATCGATACCGCGGCAGTGATCCTCGACATACAACCAGTCCCG
>JBHIDG010000132.1:0-8381 GCA_046760025.1 Woeseia sp.
TCGTCGTTGTCCACTTCCTCAAATTCGGCGTCGACAACATCGTCACCCGATGCCGCAGAACCCTCACCGGCCTCCGATCCTTCCTTCGCCTGCTCGGCATAGAGCTTCTGTGCGAGCCCGGCTGAGGCTTGCGCAAGTGCGTTGGTTTTGGCCTCGATCGCGTCATGTTCGTCTTTGCCCAACGCCGCCTTCAGGTCAGCGATCGCCGTCTCCACAGCATGGCGCTCCTCACCGCTTGCCTTATCGCCGAGTTCGGCGAGCGTCTTTTCCGATGCGTGAATCAGGTTGTCCGCCTGGTTTCGTGCATCGACGAGCTCGCGGAACTTCTTGTCTTCCTCGGCATGACTCGCGGCATCGGCAACCATTTGCTCGATCTCGTCATCGGACAGTCCGCTGGACGCCTTGATGACGATGTTTTGGCTCTTGCCGGTCGCCTTGTCCTTGGCGGAAACGTTGAGGATGCCGTTTGCATCGATGTCGAAAGTGACTTCGATCTGCGGCATGCCACGCGGTGCCGGCGGGATATCCGTCAGGTCAAATCTGCCGAGCGACTTGTTGTCCGCGGCGCGTTCACGCTCACCCTGCAGCACATGGATGGTAACCGCGGTCTGATTGTCATCCGCCGTCGAGAAGATCTGTTCGGCGTTTGCCGGGATCGTCGTGTTCTTCTCGATCAGCTTGGTCATTACGGCACCCAGCGTCTCGATGCCGAGTGACAAGGGCGTGACGTCGAGCAACAGGACATCCTTGACATCGCCCGCCAGGACACCGCCCTGAATCGCGGCACCGAGAGCGACTGCCTCGTCCGGGTTCACATCCTTGCGCGGCTCCTTGCCGAAGAAGCTTCTCACCTCCTCCTGCACTTTCGGCATGCGCGTCTGCCCGCCCACGAGAATGACATCGTTGATTTCGTTTACCTTCAACCCGGCGTCCGTCAGAGCGGTCTTGCACGGCCCCATCGTTCTGGCGATGAGCTCTTCGACGAGTGACTCTAGCTTCGCGCGCGTCAGCTTGATATTGAGATGTTTCGGGCCGGCGGCATCCGCCGTGATGTACGGCAGGTTGACTTCGGAGTGCTGCTGCGACGAAAGCTCTATCTTGGCGGTTTCCGCCGCCTCTTTGAGCCGCTGCATCGCAAGCGGGTCCTGCGTGATATCAACGCCGCTCTCACGCTGAAACTCCGACGCCAGATATTCGATCACGCGCATGTCGAAGTCCTCGCCACCCAGGAACGTGTCACCGTTGGTTGCCAGCACTTCGAACTGGTGCTCGCCATCAACTTCGGCGATCTCGATGATGGAAATGTCAAACGTGCCGCCGCCCAGGTCGAATACTGCGATCTTGGCGTCGCCACGCTTCTTGTCCAATCCGTACGCGAGGGCCGCCGCCGTCGGCTCGTTGATGATGCGTTTCACGTCGAGGCCGGCGATCTTGCCCGCGTCTTTGGTCGCCTGTCGCTGCGAGTCATTGAAATAGGCCGGAACCGTGACGACCGCTTCCTTGATCTCGTCGCCCAAGTAGTCCTCCGCGGTCTTTTTCATCTTCATCAGGACTCGGGCGGAAATCTCGGGCGGCGCCATCTTCTTCTCGTTTGCCTGGACCCAGGCGTCACCATTGTCGGCCTCGGCGATCTCGTACGGCACCATTTTGATGTCACGCTGAACGACATCGTCCTCGAATCGACGTCCGATGAGACGCTTGATCGCAAACAGTGTGTTATTCGGATTCGTGACCGCCTGGCGTTTGGCTGACTGCCCCACCAGCACTTCGTCGTCTTTGCTGAACGCCACGATCGATGGCGTCGTGCGGTCTCCCTCGCTGTTTTCGATGACCTTGGGCTTATCGCCCTCCATCACCGCGACGCAGGAGTTGGTGGTACCCAGGTCGATACCGATGACTTTACCCATATCCTAATCTCCGGATTCTGTTGGAAATTACCTAAAACTTGCCTGTAGGTGGGGCCTTCGACCTGCGTTTCAAGCGGTGCCCGGCTTTTCGGCCTCACTTCGCATCGCCGTCGCCGTCGGCGGGTTCCGAGGCAACCACGACACGGGCGGGACGGAGCAGGCGACCATTCAGCGTGTATCCCTTCTGAAAAACGGTCATTACAGAGCCGGGCTCCAGGTCAGTCGAGGGCTGCATCGACATCGCCTCGTGTTCCTCGGGGTCGAAGGGCTCCCCTTCCGGATTCAGCTCGACGACGCCGAATCGCTCCATGATTGCCGACAGCAGCTTCAGCGTCGCCTCTTTGCCCTCCAGCAGGCTTTCCACGTCAGCCTTGTCTGCCGCCGCCAGTCCCATCTCCAGGCTGTCTCTTACCGCCAGCAGTTCCGTACAAAACCGCTCCAGCGCGAACTTGTGCGCGTTCTCAACGTCTCTGAAAGCGCGTTTGCGGACATTCTCGAGCTCGGCCGCCGCCCTCAAGTACTTGTCCCAGTTCGCGTCCGCCAGGGCCTTGAGTTCCGCCAGTGCCTCGTCGGCGCTTTCGGCTCCGGTTTCCTGCTCTGCCGACTCCTGATCGGGTTCTTCCGGGCGTTCTTGCTGTTCACTCATCTGAAAACTGCTCCGCTTGCTGCTCGGACGCGGATTTTAAGGGCCACCGACCCTATTGAGAAAGCGGAAGTTTGGGGTCGGGCCGGGAAATATCAAGGCCGGGCGCTAGCCGGGTGCAAAATTCACAGCTGGTCTGTTGCGTGCAGCATGGTACCCAGCAGCTTCGCCGTGATATCGACTATCGGGACCACCCGATCGTAGGCCATCCGGGTCGGTCCGATAACGCCGAGGACCCCTATGCTGCCGTCATCGGCATAGTACGGCGCGGTCACGACACTGCAGTCATCGAAGATCTGCATGCCCGATTCCTCTCCGATGAAAATCTGGACCCCGGCCGCGTTGATGCTCCGGTCCAGCAAATCGAGCATGAATCGCTTGGTCGAGAACGCGTCGAACAGGCGGCGCAGCGTATCGATATCCGACAATTCGGCGAAATTCATCAGGTTGGTTTCGCCGGCAACCACGAATTCGGGGTGCGGCGTCGCTGCTCCCTCCATCGCCGAACGGGCGACCGCGATAATGTCGTGCATTGCCCGGTTCATCGAATCTCGTGTTTTCTCGAGATCGGCCAACAAGCGTCTGCGAATCTCCGGCAGATCTGCACCCGCATAATTCTCGTTGATAAAGTTCGCCGCGCGCTGAAGCTCCGCTGCAGTGTGTTTCTGATCAGTGTGCAGAATCCGGTTTTGGACCTCCCGGTCGTTGATGACCAGGATGGCAAGGACGCGATTGTCGGCCAGCGGCAGGAATTCTATCTGCCGGAGCGTCGAATGATGTCCTCTCGGCACCGTGACGACGCCCGCAAGGCTCGTGATCTTGGAGAGCAGATTCGATACCGAGCTGACGAGCGCCTCGGGGTCTTCCTGCCGTATGTCAAGCTCCGATTGCATCTTTCTGATTTCGCCTTCGCCCGGCGGCCGGTAGCGAACCAGGGTATCGACGAATAGCCGATAGCCGCGCGGCGTCGGCACTCTGCCGGCGGAAGTATGCGGCGCGGATACGAAGCCCATCTCTTCGAGATCAGACATTACATTTCGTATCGTGGCCGGACTCAGGTCGATACCGGCGTCGCGCGACAATGTTCGCGAACCGACCGGGTGGCCGTCGCGAATGAAACGCTGGATCAATACTTTCAGCAGATATTGAGCACGTTCACTGGGTGCAGCACTGACTGCTTCGTGCGCCATTCGTCAATTACGGAAAATGAGCAACCAACTCATTGTGTTACTGTAGAGACGAAAAGCTAGCAACGGCTTGGCGGTGGGTCAAGGGTCTGCAACAATCCACGCGAACAACAACATTCGGGCTTGATGAGCAAACCATTCGAGACTGTAGCCATACTCGGCCGGCACGATGATTCGCGGGTCGCCGAGCCGATCGCCGCTCTGGCGTCGCATTTGACTAAAGCCGGCGTTGACGTCATCGCGCTATCGGACGCTGATTCCGGATTACCGGTGCGAACTGTGGCCGAAGGCGAGATTGCCGCCCTGGCCGACCTGATCGTCGCGGTAGGCGGGGACGGCACGATGCTCTACGCCGCCGGCCTGGCCCGTGACCGTGACGTGCCATTGCTTGGCATCAACCGTGGCCGGCTCGGATTTCTCGCCGACGTAACGCCCGATGAAATGTTGCAGAGCCTCGACCGAATACTGGCCGGCGAATATTCCCGGGAATCCCGCTTGATGCTTGATGCGCGACTCATACGCGCCGATGGTCGCGTCGTCAACGTCTCGGCACTGAATGACATCGTCCTGCAACGGCGCGGGACCGGACGAATGGTCGACTTCGAAACATCGATCGCCGACCAGTATGTCAATACGCATGCCGGCGACGGACTCATTGTCGCAACACCAACAGGGTCCACGGCGTATGCACTGAGCTGCGGCGGACCGATCATCGAGCCACAACTGGATGCGGTCGTAGTCGTGCCGGTCTGTCCGCACACGCTGAGCGACAGGCCGATTGTGGTGCCGGCAAGCCTGGAAATAGGCCTTAAATTGCTGGAACGCTTCGACACGCAAGCCGAAGTGACGGCGGACGGCCATTCATTCGGCGCCTTGACTGGAAAGGACCATCTGTTAATAAACGCAGCCGCCAGGCGCACTACACTGATTCACCCGCCGGGCCATGACTTCTACGAAATCCTGCGTTCCAAACTACACTGGGGACGCGATAGTCGCGTACGCGGCCCCGAAGACCGGCGACGATAGTCGATGCTCAGAAGCCTGCAGATTCGGAACTTTGCAATCATCGATCAGGTGGAAGTCGAGTTTGACGCAGGCATGTCCGTACTGACCGGGGAAACCGGTGCCGGCAAATCGATTCTCGTCGACGCACTGGGGCTCGTTCTGGGGGAACGTGGCGGAAATGGCCTCGTCCGGGGGAACGCGCAACGAGCTGAAATCAGCGCCGAATTCGCTCTGCAGGACCTGCCGGAAGCGAAGGCCTGGCTAGACCATCAGACGCTCGACCAGAATGGCGAATGCGTCGTTCGCCGCGTCATCAATTCCGATGGGCGTTCGCGTGCATTTATCAACGGAAGCGCCGTCTCGGTGCAAACGCTGAAGAGACTCGGAGAACAACTGCTGGATATCCACGGCCAGCATTATCATCAATCGCTCGCCCGGCCTGACGTTCAGCGCAACTTGCTGGACCATTTCGGCGGCCTCGTCGACCAGCGCAGGAAAACAGAACTGCATTACGAAACCTGGCAATCAATTGCCCGCGAGCATCGGGAACTCGAGGCTGCCGACGCCGACCGGGGCTCACGCCTGGATCTCCTGCAGTTTCAGCTTGGCGAACTCGATGCACTGGAGATACAGCCCGGCGAAACAGACGCATTGCATGTAGAAAGACGGAAGCTGCAGAATTCCGGCCGGCTGGCGGACGGTGCATCCGAAATTCTCGAGAGCATTTACGACAGTGACACGAGCAGCGCTCAGAGTCGGCTCGCCGATGCTTGCCGGACCCTGGAGGCGATCAGTTCATTCGATCCGCAACTCGAACCGGTGCTCGCATTGCTTCAGGAAGCAAACATACAGGTCAGCGAAGCCACCGACATGCTGCGGCGATACTCGGACACCATCGAAATGGACCCGGCGCGCCGCGACTGGGTCGAGGAGCGGCTGAATGCAATCCAGTCAGTGGCGCGCAAACACCGCGCCGAGCCCGAGGGTCTGACCGAGGTACATGCCCGGATTCGCACGCAATTGAGTGATTTACAGAATGCCGAGATGCGCGGCGCAGACCTGGCCAAGAAATGCAAGCAAGCTGCTGAGTCTTATCGCAAAAGTGCGAGAAACCTGTCGATCGCCAGAAAGAAGACGGCCGTTGGCTTGTCTGCGTCAGTTACGGAAACGATGGCCGGATTAGGAATGCCGGGCGGCAGATTCGAAGCATCGATCGTCGAAAGCGGGGAAGGCCATGAGAAGTCCCACGGCATCGACATGATCGAGTTCCTGATCAGTGCAAATCCCGGGCAGCCTCCCATGCCGCTGGCCAGGATAGCTTCGGGAGGCGAGCTGTCGAGAATGGGTCTCGCCATTCAGGTAATTGCCAGCGGCGGTAACATGATCCCGACCTTGGTCTTCGACGAGGTCGACAGTGGAATTGGCGGGGGCGTCGCAGAAATGGTCGGTCGCCGACTTAACCAGCTCGGCGAAAACCGCCAGGTACTGTGCGTAACTCACCTGCCACAGGTCGCAAGCGTCGCCGATAACCACTATCGGATAATCAAGATCAGCGATGGCAAAACAACGAGAATCCGCGTGAATCAGTTAGCCGACGATGAACGGGTCGAGGAACTCGCGAGAATGTTGGGTGGTGTCTCTATCACGCAGAAGACCAGAGAGCACGCAGCGGAAATGCTAAGGTCGGGATCGCGCAGCAGCCACGGCAGGAAAGAAACCGCATAAGCTTCAGGAATCACGAATCGGTTTCACGTACAGAACAAGGCTGTGATCGATGATTTCGAAGTTGTGTTGCCTGGCGATTTCGCGCTGCAGGCGCTCTATTTCTTCATTCATGAACTCCACAACCTCTCCCGTTTCCACACACACCATATGGTCGTGATGTTCACCCTCGTCCATTTCGAATACCGAATGCCCGCCTTCGAAATTGTGGCGATTAACGAGTCCCGCGGTCTCGAATTGAGTGAGGACCCGATATACCGTTGCAAGACCAATGTCTTCGCCCATGCCGAGCAATTCTTTATATATATCCTCCGCGCTCAGATGACGCCGCTCGCTGTTTTCGAGAATCTCCAGAATCTTGATTCGAGGTAGCGTGACCTTCAGGCCGGCTTTTCGCAGATCGTTACGTTGTAGCATTCGGTGGTTCTCGCTGTGCGGGGCACCGGGGTGGCTGGCTACCGCGGGGGTAGCCAAGCAGGTATCATTCGCGCCTATTATGGCCCAGTTGAACCGACCGCTCCACCGCCAGTCAAATCAGCATTCGCGACGCCCGACTTCATAATCGATACTGAATCAACAGCTTAATGCGAAAACTACTCGTATCACTGTGTCTGCTCGCGCTCCTTCCGGCGGCCACGGCGTGTGTCTATCAGGCAAGCCTCTCGCAGGGCAATTTCCTCAAGCAGGAGGATCTCGATCAGGTCGAAGTGGGCATGACGCGAAGTCAGGTCCGCTTTCTGCTCGGGACCCCGATGATTGACGACCCGTTCCACGAAGACCGCTGGGACTACGTCTACTATCTCAAAATCGGCCGGGACGACGCCGTTTTCAAACGCTGGGTGTCCGTCTATTTTAACGGCGACAATGTCCGTGAGATCGTCGACGGCCAGGAGCTCAATCCGAATCTTTAGTTTCACCGTCATTCGCTCGCCCCATCGATCGTCCGATCGCCGCTAGTCTCCGTCTCGCCTCCCGCGGATCCATGGATAAGGGTCTGTACAGCTCGACACGATCTCCCTCCTGCAACAGATGCTCGCGCCCTACGGGATTGCCCCATATGCCGGCCTGACACGCCGAAATATCGACTTCCGGAAACTTCTCGGCCATACCCGATTGAGCAATGGCCGCCTCGACGGTGGTCCCGGCGTCCACCGTCAGTGAAATCAGTTCCTGCCTTTCCGGCAGGGCGAAAACGACTTCGACGTCCATGCAATACTCAGGCTAACGGCTGCCAAAGACATCCTGTGCGCGCCTTGTAAATGCGTCAATAAGCGAACTGCAGGTCTCTTCGAAATACGCGCCGAACATCATATCCACAAGCATGCTCTCGAACTCGAAATCCAGTCGCAGCGCAACCTTGCATCCCTGCTGCCCGATCCCCGTAAACCGCCAGCCTCCCTGCAAATGCCGAAACGGGCCGCCGATCAGCGCTATGTCGATCGATTCGTATTCGCGGCGCGTATTCAGGGTCGTGAAGTGATTACTCAGCGAGCCCCTGTGAAGCTCGAGCGTGGCTTCGACGGATTCGGCGGTACGGTTGCGCACCTCGGCATCGTTGCACCAGGGAAGAAACTCGGGGTACGCCTCGACGTCGTCGACCAGGACGAACATCTCGCGAGACGTATAGGGAACAAGAGCACTGCGATTGACGCTGCGCACGGATCAGCCGGCAAATTCGGGCAACAGGCCGACTGCCTTCAAGAAGACGAACAGGATCGCGAGCGGCGCGACGAACCGGGCCAGTAAGCGCCAGAGCTTGTAAAGCGCTCCGGAGCCGCCGAGTTCTTCCGCGGTCGAGTTGCGACACATGACCCAGGCAGCGAATATCGTGATGAACACGCCGCCTATCGGCAGCATGATGTTGCTGGTCAGGTGGTCGATATTGTCGAAAATCGTGCCCTTGTAAAAAGTAACATC
>JBHIDG010000133.1:0-8364 GCA_046760025.1 Woeseia sp.
AGCCGAAGTGAACGAAGTCCGCAGGCTTGCCGATCTCGGTGCCGCCGCCGATCTTCTCTCTAACGAAGTATTCGACGGCTTTGACATCGTGGTTGGTCTTCGCCTCGATTTTCTTGATGCATTCGGCATCGTCGGCGGAAAAGTCATCGGCGATCCGATTCAGCAAGTTCTTCATGACCGACGACAGTGGTGCCAGCTCCCCGATATCGGGTGCGTCGGCGAGCCATTGCAGCCAACGAACTTCGACCAGCACGCGGAACCGAATCAGACCGTACTCGCTGAAAATGTCGCGCAGGGCATCGACCTTGTCCGCATACCGGCCGTCAACCGGAGACAATGCTGTTAGTTTTGTCTGATCCATGTGCGGGCTGGACTTGAGAGCGCAAAGCGCGAATCATACACCATCGGCTGACGGGGGTAGCGGCGCTTGAAATGCGCCGATGACCCATCATTGTAGGGACAAGGGTTTGATGAGTGACAGGTCATATCGAACGGAACGCGACAGCATGGGTGAATTGAAAGTACCTGCCGACGCGCTGTGGGGTGCTCAGACCCAGAGGGCGGTCGACAATTTTCCGATCAGTGGACTCGCGATGCCCCGCCAGTTCATTGCCGCGCTGGGCCTCGTCAAGTGGGCCGGCGCGGGCGCCAACGCCGAGCTCGGTCTGCTGACGCCGGACAGGGCCAAGGCGATTCAGAAGGCGGCTTTCGAAGTCGCTCAGGGAAAACATGACGAGCATTTCCCGATCGATGTGTTCCAGACCGGTTCCGGCACCAGCTCCAACATGAACGCCAATGAGGTCATCGCCCGGCTTGCGACCCAGCGACTCGGCTCGGAGATCCATCCGAATGATGACGTCAATATGAGCCAGAGCAGCAACGACGTGATACCGACATGCGTTCACCTGAGTGCTGCAATAAGCATCCATGACCGCCTGTTGCCGGCATTGCGGCAGCTGGCGAAAACCCTGCAGAAAAAGAGTGAGGCATGCGGCTCGGTCGTCAAGACCGGACGCACGCATCTCATGGATGCGATGCCGGTGACTGTTGGCCAGGAAATCGATGGCTGGCGGGCGCAGGTCGAGCACGGCATCGATCGGCTCGGCGATTCGATGCGGCGGTTGTGCGCGCTGGCCCAGGGCGGAACGGCAGTGGGCACCGGGATCAATGCCCACCCGCAGTTCGGCGGCAAGGTCACCGTACTGTTGAGCGAGCAATGTGGCTTCCGGTTGACGCAGGCAGATTCCCTGTTCGAGAGTCTCTCCAGCCAGGACACTGCCGTAGAGACGTCCGGGCAACTGCGGGTCCTCGCTGTCAGCCTGATGAAAATAGCCAATGATCTGCGCTGGATGAATTCCGGCCCGCTGGCCGGTCTTGGTGAGATTGAGTTACCGGCGCTGCAGCCCGGTTCCAGCATCATGCCAGGCAAGGTAAACCCGGTCGTGCCCGAAGCAGTCGCGATGGTCTGCGCGCAGGTCATCGGCAACGATACGACGATCACGATAGCCGGCCAGTCCGGCAACTTTCAGCTGAACGTCATGCTGCCGGTGGTCGCACATAATCTCCTGCAGAGCATCGAGTTGCTCGCCAATGCCAGTACCGGTCTCGCGGACAAGGCGATCTCGGGTTTTACGGTCAATAAGGCAAATCTCGATCGTGCCCTGGATCGTAACCCCATTCTGGTCACGGCGTTGAATCCCGTCATCGGCTATGAGAAAGGCGCGGCAGTCGCCAAGAAGGCCTATTCCGAAGGGCGACCCGTCAAGGACGTGGCGCGGGAGATGACCGATCTCACCGACGAAGAGCTGGACCGGCTGCTCGACCCGGCTGCGCTGGCAAAAGGCGGCATCAAGAACTGATCTCATGCCCCGATTGACCGCTGGATACATTCGCGAGCGAATGGCCGACACACGAATCCCGGCCGATCCGCTGGCGATCACGATGCCGCCAAGGAGCCGGGAGTGGCCCGAACACCTGCGGCGCAGATTGTGCCAGGACCTGAAGCCGGCCGGAGTCCTGATCCCGATCATCGATCGAAGTGACGGCCTGTCGGTGTTGCTGACGCAACGAGCTGCCGACCTGAAGCATCATGGGGGTCAAATCAGTTTCCCCGGCGGCGGTATGGAGGCCGCCGATGCCGATATCAGCGCCGCCGCGCTTCGGGAGACCTTCGAGGAAGTCGGCATCCCGCCCGAGCAGGTAGACATCACGGGATTCCTGCATCCGATACTCACCGTTACCGGCTTTGCGGTAACGCCGATAGTGGGCCTCGTGCAGCCGACTATTAGCCTGACGCTGGACCGCAGCGAAGTGGAAAATGCCTTCGAGGTGCCCCTGTCCTTCCTGCTGGACCAAAGCAACGAGGAGCTGTCGGAAAGGGACTTGTACGGCGTGATGGTGCCGATAGTAGAGTTCAATTTCGGGTCGCGTCGCATCTGGGGTGCCACGGCGAACATGTTGGTCGCCCTTAGGGAAATTCTTTTAAATTAAATATACTTATGACTTCTATTGAGAATTTACTTGATATTATGGCGAGCCTGAGGCACCCGCAGACAGGTTGTCCCTGGGACCGCGAGCAGGACTTCGCGAGCATTGCCCCGTACACGGTCGAGGAGGCCTACGAGGTCGCCGATGCCATTGCCCGCGACGATCTGCCCGGACTGCGTGACGAACTGGGAGATTTGCTTTTCCAGGTCGTGTTTCATGCCCAGATGGCTGCCGAGGCGGGCGCCTTCGATTTCGATGCGGTGGCACAAGCCATCTGCGACAAGATGCTTCGCCGGCACCCCCATGTCTTCGGCAGCGAGGCTGAAAGGGCGCGCGGGGCCGAACCGGGCAGCTGGGAACGAATCAAGGCCTCGGAGATGCAGACCGGTTCGGCCGGCAGCGCGCTGGATGGCGTCGCGCGTACCCTGCCGGCGTTGAGACGCGCCGCAAAACTCGGCAAAAGGGCGGCAACGACCGGTTTCGACTGGCCGGACGCGGGCGGCGTGCGGCGGAAGATCGACGAGGAACTCGAGGAGCTGGATGCGGCGCGCCAAGGCGCCGTGAAGGAGCGGGTAAGCGAGGAGCTGGGCGACTTGTTGTTTGCCATCGTCAATCTGGCGCGCCATCTCGGCATCGATGCCGAGCAGTCACTGGTGCGCGCCAATAGCAAGTTCGAGCGCCGGTTTCGGCAAATGGAGGCCGATGCCCGGGGTAGCGGTGCGTCCCTGACTGATTTCGACATCGATACGCTAGACGCAATGTGGCAGGCGGCAAAGGCCGGGGTGCCGGTCCGGGTTGATTCATAAGCCGTTCAGGTTGAAGGAAAAACCGCCCTGACCGTTCAGGCAGCGTTCATTGGTTCCGGTCTATGCTCCGTTCCAAGCTCCGGAAGACCCGGGGCGGCTGTTGGACAACGGAGTAAGGTCATGAAAATCAGAGCCCGGATTGCCATTCTTTGCAGCACATCGCTGTCGTTCGCATTGGCCGCGGCGCCGGCGACGGCGGACCACGAAAAGGACGCCTACAGTCGATCGGCTGCGGTCTATGACTATGCGCGCGTTATCAGTTCCGAGCCGCTTGTCCGCTATGTCACAGTGACGACGCCGGTCAGAGAGTGCTGGGACGACACCGAGTACTACACGGTTGCACAGCGCCCGAAGGGTGCGGCCGGCGGCGCGTTGGTCGGTGCGATCATCGGCGGCGTGATAGGAAATCAGTTCGGTCACGGATATCACAGGGATGCGGCCACCGTATTCGGCACCCTGGCCGGGGCCGCGATCGGCAGCGATGTCGCCACCGCTAGCGCCGGCGGCTATGTCACGACTCGGCACGCCCAACCGGTGCGCCGATGTGAAACCACATACCGGGAGCACGAGGAAGAGCGTATCGACGGCTATCGCGTGGTCTATGTGTACAACGGCCAGAAATATGCCACACGGATGCCGACAGATCCCGGCAAGAGGCTGCGGATCCGGGTTGACGTCCGGCCGGCGCAGTAGGCAGGCGACCAGCCGGTCGGTGTGATCGGCTTCGTTGCAATCAGCGCCACAAGTTTGGATGATTGCCAACCGGGCATATTTGAGGCCCACTTTCGGCTAAGAGATGATGAAATCGTTTGCGAACATCCTGCTGCTGGTGGTTGCGCTTGGGAGCGGATTCCAGGCGATGGCCGGCAAATTCGAGATCGGCGATCTGCTGAAGCAGGTCGAGGAAGTTACCGTCAGCGACAGCGACGAGGACCGCAAGCTTCTGGTTGCCCAGAGTAACGGACGGACCCTGTCCGAGGCCGTGGAAATCGTCAAGCGGCGGTACAAGGGCAGAATCGTCAGTGCCGAGACCAAGCTTCGGGGCAATCGCGAGGTCCATCACATCAAGGTCCTGACCGAGGACGGCAAGGTTAAGACCGTGGAGATTCAGGGTCGTACCAGGCGGCCCTGACACCATAGGGCTTACCCGATGCGATTACTCGTGATCGAAGACGACACTACCCTGCGCGAGGCCCTGTGCAGCCAGCTCGCGGATGCCGGCTTCGGCGTCGAGCAGGCGGCGGACGGCAGGGAGGGCCTGTACTTCGCGCTCGAATACCCGGTCGACCTGGCGATCGTCGACCTCGGACTGCCGCAGATCTCGGGGATGGATCTCATTCGTCAACTTCGTGAGAAGGGTAAGTCCTATCCGATTCTGATCCTGACCGCCCGCGATCGCTGGCAGGATAAAGTAGACGGACTCAGCGCCGGCGCCGACGACTATGTCGTGAAGCCATTTCATTTCGAAGAAATCACCGCGCGCGTCAATGCGCTGCTCCGGCGCAGCGGCGGCTGGGCATCGTCCACCTTGAGCGCAGGACCGGTGACACTCGATACCTCGCGACAGGAATTGACAGTCGACGACAGGTCGATTGAGCTAACGAGTTACGAATACAAGATCATCGAGCACCTGATGATCCGGGCGGGCGAGGTCATATCAAAAATGGAGCTGACAGACCGTCTGTACGACCAGGACTTCGAGCGAGACAGCAACGTCATCGAGGTATTCATCGGCCGACTGCGCAAGAAAATGGATCCCGACAATACTATAAAGCCTATCGAAACCCTGCGCGGGCGCGGATACCGCTTTGCGCTCGCGCGCAATCAGGACACGTAAAAACTTCAGATGTCTTCGCTCGGTGCCAGGTTGCTGATCTCCGTATTCATCCTGCTCCTGGTTTTCTTCGGCGCGACGATTGCCGTGCTCGACATCGCGTTCCGTGCCGCCGGTGAAAAAGCCCGGGAAGATATTCTCGACGGACAATTGATGACCTTGCTGGCAGCCGCGGAACCGAACGCGCGCGGCGAATTGGAGATGCCGGCAACCCTGCCCGAGCCCCGATTCGGTAACTTCGGATCCGGCCTGTACGCCGAGCTGCAGGATTTTGACGGCAACCACCATTGGCGATCGCCTTCCTCCCTCGGACTGGAACTGCCCCATGGCCCGGTCCCCGACCCCGGGGAGCAGCAGTTTTCACGCCTGGTCATGAATGATGGCACACCGTTGCTAACGCTTAGTCTCGCGGTCGAATGGGAGCTGGCGGACGGTCGGCTCAAACCTTACATTTTTTACGTTGCCGAGAGTCTCGACTCTTTCAATGCGCAGCTGGCGCGATTTCGACGGCAGCTGCTCAGCTGGTTCGGCGCAATTGCGGTCATTCTGCTGTTCTCGATCTCACTGCTGATGCGGAGCATGTTGCGGCCGCTGCGCCAGATCGAGCAGGAAATCGGCGAGATAGAGGAGGGCGATCGGCAGTCGCTTTCCGAGGGCTTTCCGACCGAGCTCGCCGGCGTGGCCCGCAACATGAACTTGCTGGTTGGCAGCGAACGTGCCCGCTCGGATCGCTATCGGCAGACGCTCGACAACCTCGCGCACAGCCTGAAAACACCTCTGGCGGCGATGCGCGCCGTCCTGACCCGGCAAAATTCCCGGGAGTTGACCGACCAGCTGGAACCGCAGATCGAACAGATGACGGAAATCGTGCGTTACCAGCTCAGAAAGCCGGCAGCCATTGCCTCTGACGCGATCGGGGCAACACCGGTGCGCATGGAGTCCGAGTTGTCGCGCCTGGTCGACGGGCTCCTGAAGGTCTACAGCGAGAAAGACCCGGCGATCGACATCAGCGTCACGCAGAACGCCGAATTCCGCGGAGATACGGGTGATTTCCTCGAACTTGCCGGCAACCTGCTCGATAATGCCTGCAAGTGGTGCGACTCGAGGGTGTCGTTCACGATTCGGCCTGCGGGCGCCGACGGTGGCATGTCGATGACCGTGGAAGACGACGGCCCCGGCATCCCCGATAATGCGGCGGACGTGCTGCTGCAACGCGGTACTCGCCTCGATGAATCGGCCCCCGGTCACGGTATCGGTCTCGCCGTGGTCGGTGACATCGCGCGGGCTTACGGCGGCGAAGTCACGGTTGGAAAATCAGCGCTGGGTGGTGCCGAAATACAGGTGGCGATTCCTCCGAACAGGACTACTCATCTCGCTTGAGCGCTTTGCCAATTTGCGTCAGGGGCTCGATGAGATCCAGCGGCAGCGGGAAGACGATCGTGTTGGATGTTTCGGTACCGAGTTCTTTCAGCGTCTGCAAATAGCGGAGCTGCAATGCCTGCTTTTCACTTGCAAGCGTAGCTGCCGCTACGGCGAGCGTGTCTGCGGCCTGTCTCTCGCCCTCTGCGTGAATTATCTTTGCACGACGCGCACGTTCCGCTTCCGCCTGCTGGGCGATCGCGCGAATCATGCTTTCATCGAGGTCAACGTGTTTGATCTCGACGTTTGCGACCTTGATTCCCCAGTTGTCGGTCCGCTGATCGAGAATAACCTGAATATCCGCATTCAGTTTGTCGCGCTCGGCAAGCATGTCGTCGAGTTCGTGCTGACCCAACACGGAGCGCAACGTGGTCTGAGATAACTGACTCGTTGCCTCGAAAACGTTGGCCACTCGAATTACGGCCTTCTCGGGATCGACAATGCGGAAATAGATCACAGCATTCACTTTGACCGATACGTTATCGCGTGAGATGACGTCCTGTGTCGGTACGTCCATCACGATCACGCGGAGATCTACCTTGGTCATTTTCTGCAGGCCGGGGATCAGAATGATCAAACCGGGACCTTTGACCGTTTGAAAGCGGCCGAGGAAGAAGATGACGCCACGCTCGTATTCTTTGAGAATCTTGATCGTGTTGTACAGGATGACGATGATGAGCGCTAAGATGAGCCCGGCTGTTGCAAATGGCATGTGCGTTCCTTGTTTGTAATCCTCAGGTTTGAAATTCGGCATCGGCCGCGTCGCGTATTCCTGCCGGCTCTACTTCGAGAACAAGTCCGTTCATTGCGCGCACCACGACTTCCTGGCCTTTTTCGAGGGGCACCTTGCTGGTTGCCGCCCAGGCCTCTCCCTCGAGCCAGATCTGGCCTTCACCCGTGAATGAATCCATCACCGTGCCCTTGCCTCCAAGTATAGAAGCTCTGCCACTCACTGCGCCCCTGCGTCTCAGCTTGACAAGGTAGGTAACCAGCCACAGAAGGAATAAGCCGGCCACCAGCGCGAGACCGACGACGAAAGTAACGGAAATACCGAATCCCGGAATACCGCTATCGAACATCATTATTGCTCCGAAAATAAACGCGGCGATGCCGCCGAGACCGAGCGCGCCGAAGCTGGGCACGGCGGCTTCGGCGACGATTAATGCAATGCCGACGATGATGAGCGCCAGGCCTGCGTAATTAACGGGCAGGACCTGTAACGCATAGGCGGCAAGAAGAAGGGCAATCACACCGACGACAGCAGGATAGATGGCGCCCGGGTTGTAACCCTCAAACAGCAGCCCATAAATGCCGATCATCAGCAGAAGCAGGGCGACCTCGGGGCTCGCGATCGTGCTCAGCACTTTGATTCGCCAGCTCGGTTCGATCAGCTCGACCTCGATCGATTCCGTCTCGAGGGCCACCGTGTGATCGTCGACCTCAAGCTCGCGGCCGTGAATCTTCTCCAGCAACTCTGCCCGGTTTGACGCAATCAGATCGATGACGTTGATCTCCAGCGCTTCGGACGCCGTCAACGTGGCTGCCTCGGTGACCGCCTTCTCGGCCCAGTCCGCGTTTCGGCCATGCGCCTCGGCGAGACCGCGAATGTAGGCGATCGCATCGTTCATAACCTTCCTTTCCATGGCGCCCTCAGAGTCCGGGGTTTCCTCCTTGTCCCCGGATTCGGATTTCTCGTCGTCATCGGGCTCATCCTGATCGCGTTTATCCTTGTCTCCGAAGCCATCGCCACCCAGCGATACCGGCGTCGCCGCCCCCAGATGCGTCGTCGGCGCCATCGCCGCGATGTGGCTCGCGAGG
>JBHIDG010000134.1:0-8342 GCA_046760025.1 Woeseia sp.
CCTGGCTCACGATTACGCGGCGGTCGAGGCCATGCTCGACAAACTCCAGCACGGTCATCTTCACATTGCGGCATTCGGTCGCGTCAGTACCGGCAAGTCCTCGCTGTTGAACGCGCTCATCGGCGAGCAGAAGTTCACGGTCAGCCCGCTGCATGGCGAGACGAGGCAGTCGGCCATGGAGCCGTGGTCCGAGATCGAAGCGGGCGGCGTTTTTCTGATCGATACGCCGGGCCTCGATGAAGCGGGTGGCGAGCACAGAGAGTTGCTTGCGAAGGAGGTCGCGAACCGCTCGGACCTGGTCATATTCGTGCTCGATGGCGACATTACCGAGAGCGAGCTTCAGGCACTGAAGACATTGCTCGAGCAGGGCCGGCCCGTGATCATCGCCTTGAACAAGCGCGACCTGTTTACAAATGACGAGCTGGACGCGCTGCTCGAGTCGGTGCGCGACAAAACGACCGGCATCGTAGCTGCGGGCGATGTTCTCGCGGTCGCGGCACAGCCGAGGCCGCAGACCGTTGTCGAGATCGACGACGAGGGACGCGAGAAGGCCGGATCGCGAGAGCGTGATGTGGATATCGAACGGCTCAAATTGCGCCTCTGGGATATCTTCGAGGCGGAAGGCAAGACGCTTGCCGCACTGAACGCCAGTTTGTTTGCCGCCGATCTTTCCGACCAGGTGGGGAAGCGCATTCTCAGCGCGCGCCGCGAGCTCGGCGACAAAATGGTACGCACCTACTGTATTGCCAAGGGAATCGCCGTTGCCTTCAACCCGGTTCCCGTCGCCGATCTGTTTGCCGCGGCGTTCATCGATGTCGGCATGGTGATGCACCTCTCGAGGATTTATGACCTGCCGATCAGCAGGAAGGAGGCCGGGTCGCTGATCAGCATTATTGTCGCCGAAGCCGCCGCCCTGATGGGCACGGTCTGGGCGCTGCACTTCGTGTCGAGTGCGCTCAAGGTCGGCACGTTCGGCCTGTCGACCATCCTGACTGCCGGCGCACAGGGGGCGATCGCCTATTACAGCACCTATGTCGTCGGCCGCGTCGCTGCGGAATACCTCGCCCATGGAAAGTCCTGGGGGGAGGGCGGTCCGAAGCAAGTCGTTCAGGAGATCCTGGACAGCCTGGACAAGGAGACCGTGTTACAGGAGGCGCGACGAGAGATCCGTGCGCGCTTAAGGCTGAGTGCCGCCGATGCCTGATGCAAGCGATTCCAGACAGCGCATCGAACGAATATGGGCAACCGTCCACGATATCCCTGAAGGTTCGGTAGCGAGTTACGGTCAGGTCGCCGAGATTGCAGGCATACCTCGCGGTGCGCGCCAGGTCGGCCATGCGCTGCGGCAATTGCCTGCCGGATCCGCCGTGCCCTGGCACCGCGTCATCAGGTCTTCCGGCCGGATTGCGTTCGAGCCGGGAAGCCGGGCATACAAACGGCAGGCCGAGCGCCTTATGATGGAGGACGTTGTCATTCTCAGGGGCCGGATCGACATGCAAAAGTACCGCTGGCGGCCGGATCTCGACGAGCTCCTCTGGAAGCCGAGCGCGGCATGGGACAATCAAGAGTGATCAAGCGAAAACTGCGGTCGCTGTACCTCAATATCATTTTCAGCTGGCGCTATCGATCGCTGCGTCGCCTCCTTGCCGAAATGAAGAGGCTGGTGACCCTGAAACCGCACGTCGTCTCGGTTTTTCTGCAGATCGACGATCCGTACTCTTACCTGCTGAGCTACTATCTGCCTCATCTGACCCAGCAATACAAGAACGTCGAGCTGCGCTACTACCTTTGCCAGGCGCTACGTCACGAATACATGCCCGCGCCCGACATGCTGGCCGAATACGCAGTTCAGGATTGCAGACTGATGGCAAAGGAGTTCGGTGTTCCGTTTCTCGACAAGGGTGCCGCCCCGGCCGTCGAGCGTCGGCGTGCCCTATTGGATTTCCTGGCCGAGGAGCAGGAAGAACAGGACTTCAACGAAACGTTCGGCAAGGCGCTCAGCGCATACTGGCGCGGCGATGCCGAGGGTGTCGCCCGACTACTCGGCCGCCGGCAGCCGCAGCGGCCGGAGACCAACATTTTGCTGTCGCGTAACCAACTCCTGTTGAGAAAGCTCGGGCACTACAACACGGCCACGATGCATTACGCCGGCGAGTGGTTCTGGGGTGTCGACCGGCTGCATTACCTGACCAGCCGCTTCGACGCGCTCGGCCTGAATCGCTGGGACGAGCCGCACGCCGGGCTTGCATCGCTCAAGCAGGCGAGGCAATTGAGTTTGCCGGCTGCGGCGCCCGGCGCCGCCGAGAACCTGGCGGCACTGAACATGTTTCACTCCTTCCGCAGCCCCTATTCCTATCTTGCGCTCGCGAGGACCTTCAAGATCGCGGATGCATTCGGTGTCAAACTCGACGTGAGGCCGGTGCTGCCGATGGTCATGCGCGGCATGGCGGTCCCGAAACCGAAACTCCTGTATATCGCCAGGGACGCCAATCGCGAGGCAGCGCGGTTGGGCGTTCCGTTCGGCAAAATCGCCGATCCTGTCGGCAAGGGGGCGGAGCGCTGTATCGCGGCCTTCTATTACGCCAGGAGCCAGGGGCGCGAGCGGGACTTTCTGGTGGCGGTCGGCGAGGCAATCTGGGCCGAGGGGGTCGACGTTGCAAAAGACGAGGGCATGCAACTCGTGGCCGAACGCTCGGGACTGTTCTGGCCCGATCTCAAGGCCGCGCTGGCACAGGACGACTGGCGTTCGCTTGTCGAGGAGAACCGGCGAGTGATGAGCGAGGCCGGCGTCTGGGGCGTGCCATCATTCATCATCGGCGACCTCGCGATCTGGGGCCAGGACCGTGACTGGCTGCTGGCAAGGAAAATCGAAGACATGTGCCACGCCGGCGATGGAATAGTGATATGACGATGCCCGCGGTGTATTTTTCACACGGCCAGGAGAGTGGCCCACAGGGCACCAAGATCCTGGCAATGGCACAAGCCGTTCGCGTACTCGGATGCCGCGCCGAGAGCGTCGACTACCAGGGCATGGCGGATCCGACCGAGCGGGTCGAAAGGCTCATCGCCGCATGTGCTGACATTACCGAGCAACTGGTGCTGGTCGGATCGAGCATGGGCGGCCACGTGGCGACTGCAGCGGCTGCCCCGCTCGGGGCGGTCGGGCTCTTCGTGCTTGCGCCAGCCTATTACATTGCTGAATACGAGGACCTGACGCCACCGGCGCCCGATATACCGATCAGCATCGTTCACGGATGGCGCGACGATGTCGTGCCGCCGGAAAACAGCATTCGATTTGCCCGCGAGTGCCGTGCGACCCTGCATCTCGTCGACGGCGACCACCGGCTTAACCACAACATTGATGAGATAATCTACTACCTGACCCGATTTATAAGAGACATAAAGAATTGCGAAACGGGAGGAAAACAATGAAGACTTTGATCATTCTCGCAGCAGGGCTGTTCGTTGCCGGCTGCGGCGGTTCATCTGATGATGAAACGGTTGGAAAAGAAATTGCCGACGATTACAACAAAGCCATGGACAAGGCGCGCGAAGTGGAAGACAAGATCCTGGAGCACACTGAGGACATCGATGAAGCGGTCGAGAAGGCCATGGATGAAGTCGAAGACGCCGTCGAAGAAGCCGAAGAAGCGACAGAAGACCATCTGGACTGACGGTCGTTGCATCGAGCCGCTCCCCCGGTTCGCAAAAAGACCATGAACGCAGTCGGACTGATATTCAAGCCCTGGCGCTGGATCGCGGGAAAACTCTTCACGACCTGGGCCAGACCGGCCATCCAGCCGGACAATCCCGCGGATTACCTGCCCGACGCCGATACGGCAATCTGTTACGTGCTCGAAACCGGAGGTCTGGCCGATACCCTGGCGCTGGATCGCGCCTGCAGGATTCACGGCATGCCTTCACCGACCAGCTCACTGGTATTCGGTGATGCCCGCGAGAACCGCCGGATCGTCGTGATGCGCCGGATGCAGGGCTTACTGTTCCGGCGCAAACGGGCCACGGGTTCGATGCGGCTGAAGCGACTCGTCAAAGCGAGGGGCAACTCGGAAGCCAAGGAATTGTTGCTCATACCGGTTGCCATCTACTGGGGCCGTTCGCCGGATAAGGAAGGTTCGCTCCTGAAGCTCTTGTTCTCGGAAAACTGGGATATGGCCGGGCGCACGCGCAAATTTTTTGCAACCATGTTACACGGCAGGAACACGCTTCTTCGATTCAGCGAGCCAGCGACACTGAGCTCCATCGTATCGGCGGACGTCGGACCCGAAGTAGCGTATCGCAAGGTGTCGCGCATCCTCCGTGTCCATTTTCGGCAACGCAGAACCGCAACACTCGGGCCCGACCTTTCACACCGCCGGACGCTGGTCAATCAGGTGATGATGAATCCACGGGTCGGCCGCGTCATCAAAGCAGAGAGTAATGACAATCGCGCGCTGCTCGAACGGAAGACGCACAAGGCGCGAAAGTACGCACAGGAAATCGCCGCACACATTTCCTATCCGACGGTACGCGTAATATTGCTGTTGCTCCGCCGGGTCTGGAACCGGGTTTACGACGGAATCGTCCTGAATCACGTCGAGCGCCTCCATCAGGTTGCCCGCGACAAGGAGATCGTCTATGCGCCCTGCCACAGGAGCCATTTCGACTACCTGTTGCTCGGCTACATCGTTCACGAGCAGGGCCTGAGCCTTCCGCACACCGCCGCCGGCATTAACCTGAACATGCCGATCGTTGGCGCGATCCTTAGACGGGGCGGCGCGTTCTATCTGCGAAGAAGCTTCAAGGGCAACCGGCTTTATGCGGCCGTATTCAACGCTTACCTCCACGAGATCCTGAAACGCGGGCATTCCATCGAGTATTTCGTCGAAGGCACGCGCAGCCGTACCGGCAGGCTGCTTGCGCCAAAGGCCGGCATGCTGGCGATGACGGTGCATTCGTATATGCAGAACCCGAGGCGGCCTCTCGTGTTTATGCCCATCTACTTCGGCTACGAAAAACTGATCGAAGGAGACTCGTTCATCAGCGAACTCGGCGGTGCCGAGAAGAAAAAAGAAACACTCGTCGGCCTGATCCGGTCGGTACGGGCCCTGCGCAAGGACTTCGGCAAGGTCTACGTGAACGTCGGTGAGCCGGTGGCGATAGAGCCGATCCTCGACAATCTCAAACCGGACTGGCGCGGGGAGATGGAAAACGAAGAGGAGCGCCCGGCCTGGATGAACGAGATCATCGACGAGCTCGGGGCGAGGATCATGACCGGCATCAACTCTGCCGCTGCAGTGACCCCGATCAGCCTGCTCGCGACGGTGCTTCTTTCCACGCCGAAACAGTCGATCGGGGAGCTGGAGTTGTGCCGGCAACTGGCGATGAGCCTCTGCCTGCTCGAAAAGTTCAGATACTCGGACTCGGTGACGCTGCCCGACTGGTCGCCTGAGGAAATTATTGCACATGGCGAAAAACTGGGTGTCATCAGCCGGAGCTCGCATCCGCTCGGCGATGTCCTGCACATGGCCGAGCACGAAGCCGTGCTGATGACCTATTTCAGGAACAATGTGCAGCACCTGTTCGCGATTCCGGCTTCGATCGCCTGCTGTTTCATACAGGGGCGCCGCCTCGAGCATACCGAACTACAGCGGCTCATCCGCCTCATATACCCGTTCATGAAAGAGGAGCTCTGCCTCAAGTGGGAATACGAGGAGATCGACGACGTTACGACGGCGGGAATCAAGGCCTTGCTTGACCTGGAAATCCTCACTAGTAGCAAGGACGGCAAGGTGCTCATCCGGCCGCCGGCCGGCTCCGGCAAGGCGTATCAGCTGTTGATGCTGGGACAATCGATGGTGCCCATGTTGCAGCGTTTCTATCTTGTGATATCACTGCTGGTCGAGCATGGCTCGGGGGTCCTGTCCCGCGCGAGGCTGGAGCGGCTCTGTCAACAAAGCGCACAGCGCCTGACGATGATCTACGGCCTGCATTCTCCGGACTTTTTCGACAGGGCGCTGTTTCACGATTTCATCCGGACCTTGCGCGAACAAAGCGTATTGCGCCGAAACAACGGTGGCCTGCTCGAGTTCGATGAGGACATCAACAGCATCGGGGAAGATGCCCGGCTCGTCCTGGGCGAGGAGATTCGTCACAGTATTCTGTCGCTGACATTCTCGGACGGTGGAGAAGGTCCGGGCACATGAAGGTTGCATCGTTCTACCGGTTTCTCGATGTGGAGAATCCCGAATATGTTCGGTCGTCACTGCAGAAGCTGTGCGACGACAACGAGTTGCTGGGCACGGTCCTGGTCGCGGAGGAAGGCGTGAACGGGACGCTCGCGGGCGGGCATGATGCGATCGAGACCGTATTCACACGGCTTGACCAAGCGCTTGGCCTGAAAGACCCGATAGAAGCACGCTGGACGCCGACCGAGGAAGCCCCATTTCGCCGCATGCGGGTGCGTCTCAAGAAAGAGATCGTCACGCTCGGCAGGCCGGATATCAAACCGCAGCGCAAGAGCGGCACGCATGTGCCGCCGGAGGAGTGGAACGCACTCATCGATAATCCGGATACGCTGGTGATCGATACCCGCAATCACTACGAGGTCGAGGTCGGCACCTTTCGGAACGCAATCGATCCGGGCACGGACAGCTTCCGCCAGTTTCCGGAGTTTGCGAAGCGGCTGGCCGAGGCTGACAGGGACAGGCCATTGGCGATGTTCTGTACCGGCGGGATACGCTGTGAGAAGGCGAGTGCGCTGATGCTCGAGCTCGGATTTACAGAGGTCTATCAGCTTGCGGGCGGCATACTGAACTACCTGGAACAGGCCGAAGACACGGATGCGCACTGGAATGGTGAGTGCTTCGTATTCGACAGCCGCGTAGCCGTCGATCGCGACCTCGCCGAGGGCGGTTACGTCCAGTGTCACGCCTGTCGGCGGCCTTTGAGCAGCGAGGACCTGAAGTCACCCGATTATCGGGAAGGCGTTTCCTGCCCGCGATGCATCGATAATCTCGATGAGGAGAGGGCAGGACGGCTCGAGGAACGCCGGCGCCAGGTGGAACTTGCCCGAGCGCGCGGCGAAGCGCATATCGGTGCGGTGCTGCCAATGCGCAACCCGAAAGCCGGCTAGCAAGAATCAAAGCCACGCGTAGCTCTTCGAGGCTGTTCCTCATTATTCAAGCGAACTTCGTTACGACCAAAATAATGTAAGGAAACTATGTACCACGATACGTATACGACAGTCGTGGAAACTGAATGGAGGTTGCAAAGGTGAATATTGACAGACCCCGGTGCTGGTTGTGCTTCATGCGCAGCGCACCACGCTGGATGGGCATTCCGATCTGCGCGATTTGTCGCGACCAGCTATATGATTTCGCGTGGGTCAGTGTCGTGCAGGCGATAGTCTGGTTGCTCGGCGGGATTGATGGCTGGTTTTTCGTCATCGATGAGGTGCTGCTTTTTCTGGTTCTGGTGGTTGTCAAGCACCGCATACCCTCGCCGTGGGAGCATCGCGGCTGATGCATTGATCGAACTGCGCGGGCCGCAGTTGTACAATTGTCCGAAAATCAAATAAAACAAATACTTAAGGGAAGTAGTCAGACAGATCCGGCGACAATGAATTGTATGAAACGCGGTAAATGTCTACTCTTGATGCGATGAATGCGAGGAGCAGACAAGTTATTTGTCTTTTATTGATAGCGGTACCCCTATCATCCGTGTCATCTATGGCGGGCGTCTCCGCACCATGCATTGAGCAAAGCGAGCCATCTGCCACCGCAGGCATGTTCATCGATGCAGGCGCCAGGCATGACGGCACCCATCACGGCGCGCATGATGCACAAGAGGCCAATGCCAGTCATCATGCAAAAGGTGATGACTCAGCATTTGTCGATTGTCCGTGTTGCAGCATTTGTATGACGATGTGTGCGATGTCTGGCGCCACCCTGGCCGCTGGCGCGGTTGACACGTGCACACCCTCAGACGAAGGAAATGTCACGTCGATTCCTTTCGCGGATCTTTTCCGAGATGGACCTGCGCCACACCCCCTGTTACGACCTCCCATGCAATAGCCTAATCGGGCGCTGGGTGGCGCGCCAAGCCATCGTTGCCATTACAAGCGATAGCCGTATGTCCGGCACATGCGGCGTACATATTTACAACGGAAAAAACAGAGAAGGCTATGAAGATACTAACGACAATCGTAATAACGATTGCGATTGCGGCGCTCGCGGCGATCGGCTTTGCTTACTCCGGCTTGTACGATGTCGGCGCGAGCTCGCCGCATGGCGGGCTTGTCAACTGGTTTCTGTCTACGACGTCGCACGCTTCGGTGGAACGGC
>JBHIDG010000135.1:0-8324 GCA_046760025.1 Woeseia sp.
CGCCTGCGCGACGTCGTGCCGCCGGGCCCCGACGAGGAATGGCAATCCGATCCGTTCGAGCCGACCCTGAGAGATGGTCTTCTTTACGGTCGTGGCTCCGCCGACATGAAAAGCGGACTCGCGGCGATGATCGTGGCGCTCGAGCGGTTCATCGGGCAATACCCGGACCATCGGGGCAGTCTCGCCATGCTGATCACGAGTGATGAAGAAGGGCGTGCCCGCGACGGAACGCTTAAGGTAATGCAGACATTGAGTGAGAGAAAAGAATCCATCGACTGGTGCGTGCTGGGCGAGCCGTCCAGTCACGTCCAACTCGGCGACACGATACGCATAGGCAGGCGCGGCTCGTTGAGCGGAATGTTGACCGTGAAGGGCACTCAGGGGCACGTCGCTTATCCGCAGCTTGCCGACAATCCGATTCGAAGATTCGCGCCGGTCCTGGCCGAGATGCACAGCACGGAATGGGACAGTGGCAACGAGTACTTTCCGCCGACCAGTTTTCAGGTCGTCGAGGTGCGAAGCAGCGCAGGTGCGCCAAATGTGACGCCCGGCGAGTTATACGCTAGGTTCAACTTCCGTTACTCGACAACGTGGCATTACGAGCACCTGCAACAAGAGTTCACGCAGGTAATCGATGCGCACGATTTCGAGTATGAGCTTGACTGGCATTTGTCGGGAGAGCCTTTCCTGACGCCGCCCGGCAGACTGACCGAGGTCGTCAGTGAAGCAGTGGCCGAACAGACCGGATCGAGCCCGGAGTTATCGACGGGCGGCGGCACCTCGGACGGCCGATTTATCGCCCCAACCGGCACCGACGTCGTGGAATTGGGGCCGGTGCATCAATCGATTCACAAGGTCAACGAGCATGTCAGGCTCGCGGACGTACCAAAGCTGGCATCGATGTATGAGCGGATCATGCAGTTGCTGCTTACCTAGCCCGGAGATTGTTCCAGACGCCGAATATGCCGAGGCCGACGATCCAGATCAGGACCCAGGCCGGCATACTGAGGCCCAGAAAGACCCAGTTTATATCGGCGCATTCCCCCGATCCTTTGAAGATCATGGCAAGCGCCTCGCCGAGCGGAAAGCTCTCCATGATATAGTCGAAACCCGGGCCACAGGCCGGCACCTCGTCGGCGGGCAGGTGTTGCAGCCAGACATGGCGGCCCGCGACTACGCTTCCCAGCGCAGCGGTCAGCCCGATCAAAACGGCATAAACGCGGCGGCCCCAGCCACTCGGGTCGTGTATGGCCGCGACCAGGAACCAGAAGCCAAGTCCCGTCACAGCCAGGCGCTGAAAAACGCACAGTGGACAGGGCTCGAGTAAAAGCCGGTGCTGCGCATAAAGCGCGTAAGCCAACAGGCCCGCACAGGCGATGAATGCGGCCAGATTCGCCGGTCGCTTAACAGGGATTTTCATATCGAGTCAGTCTGTTTCGGTGTCCGCCCGGTGTGCGATATCGGTATGACGCACGTCCCGGCCCTCCGCCATATAGATGACGTACTCACAGATGTTCTTGGCGTGATCGCCGATTCTCTCCAGGGCCCTGGCACACCAGGTCACGTTCATCACGCGCTTGATGCTCCTGGGGTCCTCCATCATGAACGTCATACACTGGCGCGTAATCGCGTCGTACTCGTCGTCGACCTGTTCATCCTCGCGCACAACGGCCAGCGATGCGTCGAAATCCAGCCTGGCGAACGCGTTCATCGCATCCCGCAACATCTGCAGCACATGATTGCCGAGATTCTTGAGCTCCCTGTACGAATCGGCTGGTCGATCCATAGCCGCCAGTTTTGATGCGAGAAAACCGATCTTCTCTGCCTCGTCCCCGATTCTCTCCAGGTCGGTAATGGTCTTGATGATCGCGACAATCAAACGAAGGTCGCTCGCTGCGGGCGCGCGCGTCGCAAGTATTCGGCTGCACTCTTCGTCGATATTGACCTCGAGATTGTTGACCTTGTAGTCATCGTTGGCGACGGCAAGGCCGAGCTCGCTGTCGCCGGTTACGATAGCCGAAATCGCGTTTGCCAGCTGCGTCTCAACGAGGCCGCCCATCGCCAGCACGCTGTTTCTCAGGTCTTCGAGGTCCTGGTTAAAGCGGCTCGAGATGTGGTCTATCAGGTCGGAAGGCTGCACTTTCATACCTCAGTAGACAGTATCAGGAATCTGAAACCTACTTCCACTTCCACTGTGCGTCGATCATCAGCCGTTCGTAGTCCCGCCTGCTGCTTGAACTGACGTCTATCTCATTGATGAAATATTGAGCCCCAATCGACAGGTTCTTGTTGACACCGAAATTCACTTTCAGGAAATGACCCTTATTGTCAACGCCGCCGCCGCCGAAATCGGAGTCTGTCACTAGGCCGAACATCGAGTCGGCTTCCTTGTCGGCGTAGTAATAGGTGAACTCAATATCGCCCCGGTCTTTGGCCTGGCCGATCCGCGTGCCGATCGTCCAGCCGGTATCTTTGTCAGCCGGATCGCTGTTCGTGACGAAGTCGAAATAGATGACTGTCGGCCAGTTACCGACGTTCAGGGCTGCTTCGGCAAACACCTCCGTCAGCAGGTAGTCGTGCAGAAAGACACAGCTGGTGTCGGGCGTGCTGCCGCACGGCAGTCCGCCGGGTTCGACGGCAGTGTTGCCGAAATAGTCGTCCCGGTCGCCTGGATCGCCGAAGGTCGTGCTTTCGCCCTTGGTTTTTATCGAATAGTAGGCGATGCCGCCCTTGAGCTTGCCGCCGCCAATCTCGCCTGCCGCACCGATCTGCGCACCCCAGCTGAAGTTGTCGTTGGCCTTTCTGTTGTCGCTCTCGAACCAGGCACCAATTGCATTCAGGAACCACCAGTCGCGCTTGTAGCTGACGGCGATCCCCTCGGGCCTCCAGTCGCCATCAAACATCAGGGGTTGCCCACCCACCCGCAGCAGCGGGTTTTTGTACTTGCCGGCGATCAGGTGCAAACCGTCGGTCGCTTTCCAATCCGCGTACACCAGGTCGAGTACGACGTTCTTCGATGAAGTGCCGCCGCCGAGGGTCTGGTTGGTCGAAACCGGATCGTCGCTGCCCGTGGCGAGCCCGAATCCTATTTCGACATCGTCTGCAACATCGGCCCGGATATTGGCCCGCGCGCGAATCCTGTTGCGGTCGCGAGATGGCGAGTTTTCTATGTCGATCGTTTCGAAGCGATAGCGGAAATCGCCATCCAGTCTGATCCGCTCGGACCACGATGCCGGCGCAACACTGTTCTGAACGTCCGCGACAACCGCTGCGGTCCGATCCTGAGAGCGCCTGAGCTCAGCGTTTTCCGCCGCGAGTTCCTCCAGACGTTTGGACACGGCCTGAAGCTCTCGACGCAGTTGCTCGAAGCCCTCGTCGCTGACTGCCCCGAAGGCCGTCGGTGCGACGAGCGGAGTGGTTACCAATAGCAGGTAGAGCTTTCGTCTCATTGGTTTTCCTTTTTGGAGAGAGTGTAGTGCCGCGTAACTACCAAACAGTCCGGGCAACGTTAAATCCGGAGTATTACTGACTTGTTACCTAGTTATTGCACTTTTGTGACAGCAGGAACCGATGACGTCTAATGGGCAAGGGATACGGGCGGATCAAGCACGACACGGTTGGGTGGAAAATGGCAGGCGAATCGAGTTCCTTCGCCGAGCGTGCTCGTAATCTCGAGTGTGGCATCGTGGCGGGAAAGGACATGCTTCACGATAGCCAGGCCCAAACCGACGCCGCCGTCTTCGCGGCTGCGGCCGGCATCGACCCTGAAGAATCGCTCAGTTAGTCGGGGGATATGTTCCTCGGCGATACCCTCGCCCGTGTCCGAGATCGTCAGCGTTGCACCATCCTGATCGCTCGCCCAGCTCATCGTGACCGTGCCGTCCGGCGGCGTATGCCGAACCGCGTTGGACAGAAGGTTTGCAATGACGGATTCGACTTCGGCGCCGTTGCCGTGCAGTGTTGCAGTTGACTCACACTCGACAACGATAGCCGGCACTCCAGCTTTGCCTGCGTAGGACTTCTTCGCTGCCGTCAGCAGTCCCGACACGTCGACGATATCGCTTTCCGACGCCATGCCGGCGCCTTCGAGGCGCGACAGCTGGAGCAGCTCCGCAACGATTTTATTCATGCGCACTGCCTGTGACCGCATCTGACGCAGCGGTTTTTGCCAGTGCGCGGGCGTGTCCGGATCTCCGGACAATGTGTCCAGATAACCGCTGATGACCGTCACCGGCGAGCGCAACTCGTGCGACGCATTCGCAACGAATTCCCGGCGCATCGTCGACAGTCTGATTCTCTCCGTAATATCTCTGATCAGGAGCAGCAACTGATCGCCGCCATACGACACGAGGCGGCACAACAGCCAGTCGCCTTCGTGAACCGGTGATGGAATCTCCACGCCTTCTTCGTAGTTCCGGGACTTGAGATAGGAGACGAAGCTGGGATCACGCAGGATGTTGTCGACGCGCTGGCCGCGGTCTTGGCGACGCTTCAAGCCGACGAGTTCCCCCGCCGCCGCATTGCACGTCACGACTTCGTGTTTCGCGTCGAGCACGATAGCGCCGTCCGGCATCGCATTCGTCGACTGGCGAAATTGTTTGAGGACCTCCTTGTAGCGGCGTTTGTGCCGGCGACCGCGCTGCTTGAGGAAGCTGAAGTATGAATATAGCTGCGACCAGATGCCGCGCCGGTACCGCAGGTTTTCGTAATCCCGTGTCCGTAACGCTTTTTCGAAGGACAGCAGCTGGACGCTGTGCCAGGCAAGAGCAATCAGCGCGCTGGTCAATAGTCCCAACTCCGGCCGTCCGTAAATCCAGCCGATCACCGTGCCGCCACCGAGCAGCAGCAGCAGTTCGACAACGTATTTTCTGTGCGCCTGTAACATCAGCCCGTGCGAGTTGAAAAACGATAACCTGCGCCCCTTACCGTCTGAATGTACTTGTCGGCAGCGCACAGCGACAGCGCTTTTCTCAGGCGTCTTATTTGCACGTCGACCGTCCGTTCCTCGACATAGACGTTTGCACCCCAGACCCTGTCGAGCAGCTGGCTGCGACTGTAGACCCGGTCGGGGTGAGTCATCAGAAACTTGAGTAATCGATACTCCATCGGTCCCAGCGGAATCTCTTCGCCGTCTGAGCTGACTCTGTGTCCCGCCGGATCGAGCGCAAGATTCCGTGCCGTGATCGTGCCGTTGGCGGGCGATCGGGAGCGCCTGAGTACCGCCTGAATACGCGCCACCAGCTCGCGCGGCGAAAACGGCTTGGTTATATAATCGTCTGCGCCACCTTTGAGGCCGGACACCTTGTCGTGTTCTTCGGCGCGGGCCGTGAGCATTATAATGGCAAGATCCTCGTGCTGGTCGTCGCGTTTCAAGAGGCGCGTCAATTCGAGACCACTCATGTCCGGGAGCATCCAGTCGACCAGGGCAACGTCCGGTCTTTGGTCGGCCAGCAGTTCTCGCGCGCGCCGGCAGTCGGGTGCCTCGATCGTCTCGTAGCCGGCGCGCGTTAGATGAAACGCGATCATCTCCCGGATCGGCGCTTCATCTTCAACAATGAGGACCTTGGTCGCTGTCATAGTCGTACTCGGTTAAGCCGATCATTACAGCAGGCACATATTACAGTTCTGTTACGGTTTTCGAAGGGCTATGTGCGACCTTTTCTCTTATATATGCGGGGGCCAGGCAGTCAGGCTCGATCGCCGTTCCTTCCTGCAGGCCGGCTGCACCGAGCCCGAGCAAATAGTTTGCACGCGGATAGTGCACGTCCACGAGTTCGAATATGGCGGCACGGTTCAGTTCGAGGAGCTCCGCATATTTCTGCCAGCCCTGACCGGCGGCGAATGTGTCCTTCGCGTCCTCTCCTGCCAGGCCCTCGATCGCCTCAATTGGCTGCAGCGTCTCCTGTGTTTCTGCGACCGGCTGTCGGTGTTCATCGGCACGGTAGACGCCGAGATAGGCCTCGTTCATTCGCGCGTCCTGTGCGACCACGACCCGTGCCGCCGAATACCTGTCCATGACCTCCGCCGCGACTGCCGCCATCGAAGACACCGGCACGATCTTCAGTCCCGAGCCGAATGCGAGCCCCTGTGCGACGGATGCGCCGATACGCATGCCGATGAATGAACCGGGCCCGTTTCCGAGGACTACGGCCGCCAGGTCATGAAGGCTGGCGCCGGCGTCACTCAGGAGGCTCGTGACCATCGGAACAAGAATCCTCGTGTGTTGCTTCGGTTGCACCTCGTGCAAGGCAGAAACGTCGTCGCCGATTTTTAACGCGACCGAACAGGCGTTCGACGACGTATCGAGCGCGAGAAGGTTCATTGCTCACCGACTGCGGCTTTGGCGCCTGTCTCGTGCGTGCCGAGAAACCGCTCGACTTCGGACAGTGTCTCAGTCCATGTCATCGGCTCCAGGCACTTGAGAAAGGTACTGCCATAATTCTTGGTCTTTATTCTCGGATCGCATAACACGACAACGCCGAAATCGTTCTGGTCGCGCAGCAGTCTGCCGGCTCCCTGTTTGAGCGCGAGGACGGCCTGCGGCAGCTGGTGTTCGGTGAAGCCGTTTCCTCCCTGGCGTCGAATGTACTCGAGTCGCGCCATCATGAGCGGATCCGCCGGCGATGCAAACGGCAGCTTGTCGATTGCAACGATCGTCAAGGCCTGACCACGGACGTCGACGCCTTCCCAGAAACTGCCGGTTCCGAGTAACACCGCATTGCCGTGCTGGCGGAATCGGCGCAACAGATCGTCGCGCGGCGAATCGCCCTGTACGAGCAAAGGACGGCCATCGAGTTTCTTTCGCCTGGATCCGAGCCATTTCCTCGCCGCGCTCAGAGCACGGTGGCTCGTAAACAGACAGAACATGCCGCCCGGCGTCATGCCGAGCAAGGGCAATACAGCCGTCAGTACCGAGGCCGTGTGTTCCGGGTCCGATGGTTCCGGAAGTCCGGGCGGCAGGTAAATCATGCCGTGGTCTGCCAGCGCATAGGGGCTCGGAAAACTGAAGCCCGGCACGCCGCCCAGACCCATCCGGCTGGCGAAGTGACTGAAATCCTCACCGACGGCGAGCGTCGCCGAGGTGAAGATCCACGCCTGGCGGTTCGCATTGATCAATCCGTTCAGCGTATCTGCAACGTCCAGCGGTGTCAGGTGCAGGCGAATGCTGCGCGCGGTGACGTCGAGCCAGCGAAGACCGTCAATTGACTCGTCACTGGCAAGCTGTGCGAGTTTTCCGATCGCCCCCAGAAGCTGTTCGTTCATTTTGTCGACGTCGATCGATGTGTCGGCAATCTCGGCCACCGCGTTTTGCAGATCGATGAGTGCGGCGTGCAGATTCTTCAGCGGTGCGGCCAGTTCCGAAAAGACCAAAGCAAGCTCGTGTCTCCCCTCCTCGCGCGGCGCCTCGGCGCGAAGGGCCTTGAGCGCCGTGTGTGCTTTATCCAGCCTGCGTTGCAGCTCGGGCTGGCTCAATGACAGTGTTTCGCCGCGAAGCTCGTCGAGGAAACGCTCCAGCCCGCGGCTCGACAGGCTCACGCCGAAGAACCGGGCGGCCAGATCGGGAATCTGGTGTGCTTCGTCGAGAATAACTGCCTCGGCGCCCGGCAGAAACTCGATAAATCCTTCTTCCTTCAATGCCAGGTCGGCGAGCAGGAGATGATGATTGACGACGACGAGGTCTGCCTCCTGAGCAGCGCGGCGCGCCTTCACCACAAAACACTCCCGGTACTGCGGACATTTGCTGCCCAGACAATTCTCTGCCGTCGACGTCACCAGCGGCCAGACGGCGGAATCCTCTTCCACCTCGCTCAGCTCCGCGCGGTCGCCACTGGCCGTCTCGTGGCGCCATCGGCGAACGGCGTTCAGGTCCGCGGTCAGCGAATCTGCGCTGGAATGCACTGCTACCGTGTCGAGCCGCTGCGGGCAGAGGTAGTTGGCACGGCCCTTGAGCAGCGCCGTGGCCACCGGCCTACCGCAGGCCTTGGCCATTAGCGGCAGGTCACGATGATAGAGCTGGTCCTGCAGTGCCTTGGTACCGGTCGAAATGATTGTTTTTCTTCCGCTTTGCAGCGCCGGCAGCAGGTAGGCGAAGGTCTTGCCGGTGCCGGTGCCGGCCTCGACGACGAGATGACCCGAGCTGGCGAGCGTGTCGGCAACCGCCTGCGCCATCCATGCCTGCCCCTCCCGCGGCTGAAAGCCGGGCAATGCATCCTTCAGGGGACTGTCCGGGCCGAAGAATTCCGTGAGATCGAGCATATCAGCGGCACTATACTATGGTGCCGGAGCGAACTTTCCTAACTTATCTGTCCGATTTGCCAAATACT
>JBHIDG010000136.1:0-8305 GCA_046760025.1 Woeseia sp.
TACGCGGCTACAGCGACACCGATATCAGGAAAATCCTCGGTGAAAACCTCTTGCGGGTCTGGGCTGAGGTCGAGATGCAAGCTCAGGGTGGATAAAGTCAGGATACTCCTTGCCGCCGTCGCGCTTCTCGCGGCGAGCGCGTGCGGCCCTGTTCCGCCCACCTATGATGTCATTATCCGGGGCGGCACGGTTTACGACGGCCTCGGCGGCGAACCGTATGTCGGCGACGTCGCAATCTCCGCAGACCGAATCGCCGCCGTCGGCAATCTCGGCGCCGCCGGTGCGACGCAAGAGATCGATGCTTCCGGCAAAGCGGTTTCCCCCGGCTTCATCAACATGTTGTCGTGGGCCACGGCGTCCCTGATCGAGGACGGCCGGGCGATGAGCGATATCAAGCAGGGCGTCACCCTCGAAGTCATGGGCGAAGGCTGGTCGATGGGGCCGTGGAACGATCGATTGAAGGCGGATGCCCTGGCCCGTCAGGGCGACATCAAGTACGACATCGAATGGACCACGCTCGGGGAGTACCTCGAATACCTCACGGCCAGGGGCATCTCTCCGAACGTGGCGTCGTACGTTGGCGCATCTACGCTACGAATACACGAAATCGGCTACGACAATCGACAGGCCACTTCGGAAGAATTGTCCCGCATGCAGGAGCTGGTCCGCGCGGCAATGCGTGAGGGGGCACTCGGCGTCGGTTCGTCACTGATCTATGCGCCGGCAAACTTCGCGGACACGGACGAACTCATTGCGCTGGTCAGGGCTGCGGCAGAGTTCGGCGGCGCGTACATCTCGCACATACGCTCCGAGGGAAACAGACTGGAAGAGGCAGTCCGAGAGTTGATCGACATCGCCCGGGCAACCGGCGCGCCGGCGGAGATCTACCACTTGAAGGCATCGGGAAAACCGAACTGGCACAAACTCGAGCGCGTATTCGGGATGGTCGAAGACGCTCGCGCCGAGGGACTGCGAATCACCGCGGACATGTACACCTATCCCGCGAGCGCAACGGGGCTGAACGCGTCGATGCCGCTGTGGGTACAGGAAGGCGGACACGACGCCTGGCTGGCCCGCCTCAAGGACCCGGATATCCGTGCACGCGTCGTTCACGAAATGACCAGTTCCCAGGTCGACTGGGAAAACCGCTACATTCAGGCCGGTCCCGAAAATATTCTGTTGCTCGGTTTCAAGACCGGTGCCTTGAAGCCTCTGATCGGCAAGACGCTCAAGGAGGTCGCGGACGAAAGGGGTGCGGATCCGGCGGCGACGGCTATCGACCTCGTCATAGAAGACGATAGCCGGGTCGATGTCAGCTATTTCATGATGTCCGAGGACAACGTCAGAAAAAAAGTAGCCCGGCCGTGGGTCAGTTTCGGTTCGGACGAGGAAGCACCGGCAACGGAGGGTGTATTTCTGCTGTCGAACAATCACCCGCGGGCATTCGGCACCTTTGCGCGCGTGCTCGGCAGGTATTCACGCGATCAAGGCATCATCCCGCTCGAAGAGGCCGTTCGCCGAATGACGTCCTTTCCGGCCGGAAACATTCAAATACGCGATCGCGGCAGAATCGAACGAGGTTACTACGCAGATATCGTGATCTTCGATCCGGCGGCAATTGCGGACCATGCCACTTTCCCCGAGCCGCACCAGTACGCGACCGGCATCGATCACGTGTTCGTCAATGGCGAAGCCGTGTTAATGGACGGTGAACATACCGGCGCGACGCCGGGGCGAATCGTGCGCGGCCCCGGCTGGACTGGTTGGTCGGATTGACGTCGGCAGGACTAGACGTCGATCTTGCCCATCGCGATAAGCAGCAAGGTCAGCGAGATGAGCGTGACGGCTGCGAAGCCGCCGATGCTGCAAACGACAAATATCGTTTCCACTGCAAACTTCCGGTGATGAATCCGACACCCTTTTTAGGGAATCCCCCACCGGCGGAAAATTCGTAGAAATACCTACCGGCAGATCGGCATTACATTGTGAATATCGCGGCGAATGTCACTATGCCGTCGAAGAAATGGCCGATCCTCACGTTTTCGTTCGGGCTATGCTGGTTGTTATCGAAATTTACGGTCGGTACACCGAGGGCCGGCAGGCCAAGCGCTTCGATGAACGGGGCGATCGGTACCGTTCCGCCGCTGGTCCGTTTCTGCACGATCGGCCCGTCCCACACGGCATCGATCGCAGCCACCACTTTGCCAGCGATCGGATTTTTGACGTCTGTCCGATACGCATTCGTACTGCCGCGACGAGTGACTTTCACGATTCGTCCGTGCTCCGCCCGCGTGATATCGTCGGGATCTTCGGAGACGATGTGAAATCCCTGGCTCCGGATATGCGCCAGCAGCTTCTGGTACAGATGATCGGGGCGTGTCTCTTTCACCAGGCGGATATCGATTGCCGCGACGGCGCGATCTGGGATGATCGTCCTGGCCTCGGCACCGACCCAGGCGCTTCGCAAGCCTCGGATATTCAATGACGGGAATTGAATCGCTTGCTGCAGCGAATCGCCGACACTATCCGGCCGGGAGAAACCCAGCATGACTTCGAGTTCGTCGAGGTCGTCGGGGACTGCGTCCAACATACGCTGATCCTCCGGCGTGAAGCGGACGCCGTCGTAGAAGCCCTCGATCACCACGCGACCGTCGGCGTCCTTCATCGATGCCAGCAACCGGGCGAGCTGCATAGCGGGATTCGGCGCCCAGTTGCCGTAGTGTCCGCTGTGTAATGGCAGCCTCGGTCCGAACACGGTCAGGTCGACGGTCATGATTCCCCTGGCGCCGAAAACGACAGTGGGACGATCGGACTGGTGCAACGGCCCGTCGAAGATCAGCAACAGGTCGGCGGCGAGCCTGTCGCGGTAGCGCTCGATGGCCGGAACCAGGTTCGGAGAACCGGCCTCCTCCTCGCCGTCCAGTATGACTTTGATGTTCGAGCTCGGCCGGATACCGCCGGCCTGGAGCGCATCCAGTGCCGTGAGCAGGCCGATGATGGGCGCCGTGTCGTCGGACGCCGTACGCGCGTAGATCCGCCAGTTTCTCTCAAATGACCCGACCGACTCGAAATCCACGCTTGCTGCACCATCCGACAACTTGCCGTCGAGCATGACGGGCCGAAATGGATCCGGCTGCCGCCATTTGGTGGGATCGACCGGCTGGCCGTCGTAGTGGCAATAAAGAAGCAGGGTTCGGGTAGTACCCGGCACGGTTAAGCTCCCAAAAACTAAAGGGTTACCATCAGTTTCCAGAATCTCACTTAAGAATCCTCTGGCTGCCAGCCGTTTGCGCAGAAACTCGGCCTTGCGACGGATGCTGAGCTCGTCAGCGGCAACGGCCGGGAATTCGAGCGCCGAGATCAGTTCCCCGACGGTCTGCTTTTGATGCCCATTGACATGGGCCTCCACCGCCTGTCTGAGCTCCTGCTCCTGCGCCGGCGACGGCGCGAGTGCGACGCCGCTCAGAAGCAAAAGAATGTACTTAATCCGAACCAATCTTCCGCGCCTGGAAAATAACGTAATCGCGAATCGCCTCGGCTTGCTCCACGCTCAGGTCGAACGATGGCATGCCATTGGCGTGCGCCGCCCCCCCGATGACGATCGCATGCCATGTCTCGAATACATTCACAGTCGCGTAGCGGAGGTCCGGCACGGTGCCGCCGAACCTGGCCGTCGCATCTTTGCCGTGGCAGCCGAGACATTCGTCCGCGTACAGCTCTGCGCCAAGTTCCAGACCTTCTACGCCAACAGGCAATATCGACAAATCGGCTACCTCGCGCTCGACAGTTTCGACACCTGGCATTCGGGCGCCTCCGTCCAATTTGAACGCAAACAATCGTGTCGGCCCTTGTACATCCTCGCGGGTATGTAGCTCAGGATAGAAAAACTGCATGACACCGCCGAGACCGGCGGGAATCAGAATAAACTGATCCCCTGCCAACCGGTAGCTGACCGGCGCGGCACTGATTGCCGTGCCGGTGCTCACAGACCAGAGTTTCTTGCCGGTCTGCGCATCGAATGCGTCGAACTCGCCCGTGCCGTTACCCTGGAACACGAGGTTGCCGGCCGTTGCCAGCACGCCGCCGCTAACGGCCAAATCATGATCGACGGACCACCGTTTGGTCTGTCTTACCGGGTCCCATGCCACGAGCTTGCCCGGACTGTGAGGCATGCCGTCTACTTCATCAATCAATTCCATCGTATCGATGTAATCGCCGTCGCGGAGGTTTGTCACGATCTGCGGAGTGTCAATCACCGGAATGTAGACGAGTTCGTGGCCGGGATGATAGGCCATCGGCTGCCAGCTGTGCGCGCCCCACATGTTGGGCCATATGGCGGTCGTCGTGCCCTCCGGTAACTTCCAGAACATACCGGCCGGATCCAGTTCCGGTCGTCCGGTTTCCGGATTAATGTGCGTGGCCCAATTGACTTTCGCGTATTTCTCGGCGGAAATCAGTTCTCCCGTCAGCCGGTCCAGCACATAGAAGAACCCGTTCTTGGGTGCGATCATGGCGACTTTTCGTTTCTTCTCATCGATGGTCAGATCTGCCAGCACGATGTTCATAGTGGCGTTGTAGTCCCAGCTGTCCTGCGGGACAGTCTGGTAATGCCAGACATATTCTCCGCTGTCGGCATTGACGGCCAGAACCGATGAGCTAAACAGATTGTCTCCTCCCGCAGGATTTCTCAGCTCGTACACATAGGGAAGCGCACCTGCCGTACCGAATAACAGCAGGTTCGACTCCGGATTGTAGCTCATCTCGTTCCACGGGCTTCCGCCGCCGCCGTATTTTTGCCAGGCATCGCCCGACCAGGTCTTCGCCGCCAACCTCATCGCCGGCGATCTGTTCTGTTCGGGATCGTCGCTCGGCACCGTGAAAAAGCGCCACAGGAATTGACCGTCGTCGGCATCATAGGCGGTCACGTAGCCGCGATTCTTTTGACCCGATTCGGAGCCCGCATTGCCGACAAAGACCTTGCCACCGCCCACATGCGGCGCATCGCTGATGCCGTACCCGAGTGCCGGATCGCAGCTAAGCCGAGACCAGACTTCCCTGCCGTCGCCGGCGTCCAGTGCAATGAGTCGACAGTCGGCCGTGCCGACGAAGACCTTGCCGCCCCAGACGGCGACACCCCGGTTGGCCCGGCTACGCCAGGACAGATAAGGCTTTTCCGCGAATTGCTGGTGAAGTTCCGGATCGTAAGTCCAGCGCATTTCCCCACTTGCCGCGTCGATCGCGAATACGACTGATCGCGGAGCAGACAGATAGATCGTTCCATCGACGACGATTGGCGTGGCTGCAATGCCGTCGGGAGCCGGCAAGTCCCGCGACCAGGCGAGCCCGAGCTTCAGAACATTGCGGTCATTTATTTGCGTCAGCGGACTGAAATGCTCGCCGCGGAAATTACCGCCATTCAGAAACCAGTTTTCGCCTTCAGCGGCTTCGGCCAGCACCCTCTGCTGCGTTACATTGCCGCTCGACTCGGCCAACGCTGAACTGGCGAGAAAAAATAAGCAAGTGGCTGCGATCACTCGTCGGTCCATACTTGATGTCTTCGTGTCTTTCCTTATGCTTTGGTGCCGGCCGTCCAAAAACAAGAAGGCCGCAGTTTACTACAAGCCAGGAACTTCGATGCAAGGGGTCGGATTCGCAGTATTGGTCCTGTCGGCAGCGTTATTGTTCAACTGCCGGGAGTCGCTTGCGGTCGATGATCTCACGCCGGCTCGGCTCGGCGACGGCGAGCAGAGTCTGCAGCAGCTCATTCAGTTTCCAAGCTGGCGCGGAGACGCCGCGATCTCGATTCTCTGCGGCGCGCGCCTGGCGGCCGACGGCGAGTTTCTCGATACCTACTGCTGGGGATTTGATAACCGCAAGTTCTACTATATTCGGGAAATCCAGAAGGTGGCCGATGACGCAAGAGCCTTGCCTGCGACGCTAAACGGAGAAAACAAGGCGGTCTGGCTGCAGTACTCCGTGGAATTCAAAAAAGTCGGCGATGACAAGTCCATCAAAGTCTATCCGAACTGGGGCTTCAATCGGGAGGCCTACGGTACGGACTACATTTCTCCCCAACTTTACAATGCGCCCAAGCGCTCGATGCGATGCCGGAAGGACATGTCATTCACCGTGTCGATGCAGATTGACGAGGCCGGTGCAATTCACGATCCGGAAATCGTCAGTGGCAAGGCCAGCGACAAATGCCGGGAGAAGCTTTCGGAATTCATTCAGCATGCGAAATACATACCGGCCAGTGTCGACGGCAAACCGGTGCCGGTAAAGTATGTGGATTTCTGGTTTCAGTCCTCCGACCGATGGACAGGCAGAGGCAAGTAGCGCGTTCCGGCTAGAAGGAAAGCGGTCTTCCGTCCGGTTCCCGATCGGGCAAGTACTTCTTTCTCAGCCGTTCCTGTTTCACTGGCGGGAATTCTTCGTATATTACGCGGCGGACGTGGTTTTCGGCGACCAGGAGCTTGTCGTTGGCGATTTCCGCGAGCGACCTGGCATGTTCCAGTGCCTCTGTCGCTTCCTGCAGGTGCCTGGGCTTTGCCCGATCCGCCTTGTCGTGCAGCTGTTTCGCCCGTCGCGTGGCTTTTCTAACCGCTCTCAGCGCCTCTGCCTCCTCCCGTCGAGCCTTCGAAAGCATCCGGAGCGTGACACGAAGCTGCCCCCGTGCCGAAAGTCGGAGCAACCTGGACACTACGATCATTACGATTATCAGTCCGATGGCGCTAGCCGCTACAATCGCCCAGTTACTTTTGAAGAGCTCAAAGTCCATGCGTCGAAACTATACCATTTGCCCGGCGCGCCAATCTGACGACATTTGCTACGACCATGTCTAAAAAACTACTCACCATTGCACTGCCATTCGTGATCGGACTCGCCAACGCGCAGGACGACAGTTCCTTTTACACGGAGCCGTACCAGAAGAAGGCGCTGGAAATTTACCGAAACTCAATCGGTTTTCGATCGGCGGTATCCCATGGCCAGGTCCCCGCAATTGCGGACTACCTGGCGGGCGAATTTCGCGAAGGTGGTTTTGTGGACGACGACATTCATGTCCTGCAGGCAAAATCCGCCGAGGGTGAGGATATTGCCTCACTGGTTGTGACTTACCGCGGCGACGGTTCCTCCGGCAAGAAACCTATTTTATTGCTTGCCCACATGGATGTCGTCGAGGCATTGCCTGAAGATTGGGAGCGCGACCCATATACGCTCATTGAGGAAAACGGTTTTTTCTTCGGACGCGGAACACTCGACGATAAGTTTGGAACGACGATGTTGACGGCGACCTTCCTTCGCCTTAGAGCGGAGGGGTTTTTGCCAACGAGAGACCTTGTCATCGCATTCACCGGCGACGAAGAAACTGCGATGAAGACCACCCGAAGTCTTGTTACTGAATACAGGGCCCTCACCGACGCCGAATTTGCATTAAACGCCGACGCAGGCGGTAGAATTCTCAATGACGATCACGAAGCGATTGCGTACCAGGCTCAGGCTGCAGAGAAGACGTATGCGTCGTTCGAGCTAACGGTTCGGAATCCTGGTGGACACAGCTCCACTCCCCGTGCGGACAATGCAATCTACGAACTCGCCAGTGCGCTAAAGAACATAGAAACATACAAATTCCCGGTTCGTTCGAACGACATTACGCGTAAATACTTTGCAGTGATGGCCGAAGTGACGCCGGGAAGATTGGGCGAGGCAATGCGGCGATTCGCAAAATATCCATTGGACGAAGAAGCCGCAGACTTTCTGTACCGTCATCCTCACCAAGTCGGCATTACACGAACAACCTGTGTCGCCACGATGCTGAGAGGCGGACATGCGGAGAACGCCCTGCCGCAGTCTGCGACAGCAACTGTCAACTGCCGAATTTTTCCCGGTGTTAAGGTGGCTGAAGTTCAAGCCACCCTGCAACGGGTCGCTGACCAAGAGGGCATCGAGGTCAGGGTGCTGGATAAGCCGATGGCGAGTCCGGCATCTCCGCTACGTGAAGAAGTGATGGCTGCTGTTACGAAAGCCGTGCATGCCCGATATCCCGGGATACCTGTATTGCCGATGATGGCGCCGTATGGCACGGATGGTAAATACGTTCGTATCGCAGGAATACCAACTTACGGCGTCATTGGCATATTCATGCGCGCGGCAGACGATTTCGCTCACGGTCTGAATGAACGCGTGCCGGTCAGGTCGTTCTTTGGCGCGTTAGAGCACTGGCACATCATCCTGCACGAGCTTGCAGGCCGCTAGTTGTTAGTCTCCAAGCTCCCCTGTGGGCCATTCGGCGTAAAACGGAAACGGC
>JBHIDG010000137.1:0-8151 GCA_046760025.1 Woeseia sp.
GGCGGCGACAAGCAAGGCGAAGGCAGCTGTGGCGGCGACAAGGGCGAACAAGGCAAGGGTGAACAAGGCAAGGGCGAAGAAGGCAAGTGCGGCGAAGGCAAATGCGGAGGTGCCGCATAAGACTTGAGTACTTGTTTAAGTGCGCCAATCGACAAGGCCCGCGGCCAAACCGCGGGCCTTTTCATTGCAGGCACTAAAGATCAATTCGCACCGATCGATACCGCAATAGTTGCGCTGCGGACGAATTGGGCCCTTTTTGTTGCCCCGATGACGAGAAAAAACAATGGGCTCAGAGCCCATTTTCCCTATGATGGCGATTATCGACGCGTAGCAAGGAAAGGGCTCTGACCCTTTTTTATGAGAAGAGGATAGAAATGGGCAAAAGAATCGTACGCTGCGCCTGGGCAGGCGAGTCGAGCCTGCCCTATATCGAATACCACGATAAGGAATGGGGTGTTCCCGTCTGGAGCGACCGGACTCAATTCGAATTCCTGATACTGGAAGGCGCGCAGGCAGGCCTGAGCTGGTCGACGATACTCAACAAGCGCGACGGCTACCGAAAGTGCTTCGCTGACTTCGATGCAGAGCAAGTCGCGAGATTTACGAAGAAGCGAATCGAGAGAATCCTTCAGGATCCGGGCGTGGTCAGGAACAAGCTGAAAATTAACGGAGCCGTCAAGAACGCCAAGGCGTTTCTGAAGGTCCAGGAGGAATTCGACGGATTCTGCAACTACATCTGGCGGTTCGTGGACGGGAAACCGAAACAAAACGGGTTTCGACGGGACTCCGATATTCCGGCGACCTCTACGGAATCGGACGCGATGAGCAAGGATCTGAAATCGCGGGGCTTCACTTTTGTGGGCAGCACGATCATGTACGCGCACATGCAGGCCACGGGGATGGTCAACGACCATGTGACCGGCTGCTTCCGCTACAGGGAATGCGCGGCGTTGGCAAAAGAGGGATAATCGGGCGGCGGGTAGGCCGGGGACGGACCCCATGGGGTCCGTCCCCATATTCCATCGCGTCGGTTACAACAAGACGCACCACGTCCCGCATATAACAAAACGAATGAGGGGATCCAATTGCAAGAAGAGTCGGTTGGCGGCCCGCCGCGGTCGTTCCTGATTATCAGTATTGCCGCGCTTGTCTGGAATCTGTTCGGGGTCATGTCCTACATCATGCATGTCACGATCAGCGCGGAGGCCTTGGCGGAGATGTCGGAAGCCGAGCGGGCCTTGTACGAGACCTCGCCGGCGTGGGTGACGGGTGCGTTTGCCATCGCCGTTTTCAGCGGTGTACTCGGTTGTTTGGCGCTGCTGTTGAAAAAGGCCTGGGCTGTACCGCTGTTTGTGATTTCGCTGATAGCCGTCATCGCGCAGTTCGGCTTCTGGCTGTTCGTAGCCAACGCGATTGAGGTCCACGGCACTGAGGCCGTGTTCATGCCGCTGCTCGTGACCGTGATCGCGATATTCCTGGTCTGGTACTCTCGTGACGCCAACAACAAGGGCTGGCTAAGCTAAGCAAATCAGCCGCTTATTGCCGAGCGGGGATTATGTAAATAGGCACAATCCCGTATTGCCATCGCAAATGCGAATCGTTATCATTCGCGATGAGATGGCAAGTAGCGGAATCTTAAGGGCTTAGAGACAGTGACGCTCGCATCATTACAGCGTGGGCAGAGAGGTATCATCCGCGCGATCGACGCGGCAGATCCGATGGTGCAACGGCTCATGGTCCTGGGACTGGTCGAAGGGGCCGAGGTAGAGCACTGCAGTTCGGCTATCGGTGGCGATCCACTGGAGATCCGGCTTTTCGGCAACGCGATTTCGCTACGCAAAGAGCACGCCCGGCACTTCACGGTGTCCCCGCTCCCAAACGGTGGCTAGCCGCAGCGTAAGCCGCGTCCCAGTCGACCAGATAACTGTACGCCGGCGACCGTCGGCGAGCATCGCGGTTGTCGGAAACCCGAATTCCGGAAAAAGCACTTTATTTAATCGTCTGACAGGCCTGCGTCAGCGTACGGCCAACTACCCCGGAGCAACAGTCGAGAAGCATGTCGGCACGGCCAACGTCGGCAACGCCGTTCTCGAATTGATCGACCTCCCCGGCACCTTTTCGCTGACTGCCAACTCCATGGAAGAACGCATTGCCGTCGACGTCATTCTCGGCAGAATGCCGGGCACCAATCCGCCCGCGGGCATCCTGGCAGTTGTCGACATGACGAATCTCTATCAGGGCCTATACCTGGTGCAGCAATTGCTGGAGATCGAACTGCCGGTTGTCGTCGCGCTGACGATGTCCGATGCAGCGGACCTCGCCGGACTGCGGATCGACCTCGAGGCGCTGCAGGTAAGACTCGGTGGTGCGACCGTATGTCCTGTCGTGGCGACGACCGGACAGGGCATGAACGCGCTGAGAAAAGCGCTGGCCGGTCTTTCCGGCTCATCGAAGCCGGACCTCCCCGCGTTCTGGCCGGAACTGAATAACGCGGCGGCAAGAATTTCCGCTGAGCTCGAAGGGTCGATGCGCCGAATTGAAATCGAGAGGGCGCTGGTCGATGCGGTCGGCGAACTGGAGCACGAAGTCCTTAGCCGTCTCGGCACCGGTGGCGACCAAAGACTTGCGGCAGTACGACAGGAGTTGTTCGGTGACGAGCCGCCGCTGGCGAAGGAGGCCCGTTATCGCTACAGGTGGGTTCGCGAAGTGCTGGACGAGGTGCAGAGAAAGGCGCCGCCGATACATACGTGGGGATCGCGCGTCAGCGGGTGGTTCAACCGGCCCGTGCCGGGAACGATCGGGTTGTTCGTCGTCATGGCAATCGTATTTCAGGCGGTGTTCGCCTGGGCCACGCCGATAATGGACGTGATCGATACCGGCGCAGCCGCCCTTGGGTCGTATTTGTCGACGCGCCTTGCCGATGGTGCCCTGACGAGTCTTCTGGCGGACGGTGTCGTAGCGGGGGTCGGCAGCGTCATCGTTTTTCTGCCGCAGATAACGATTCTGTTCTTGTTCATCATTCTGCTCGAGGACTCGGGGTATCTTGCGCGTGCGGCCTATTTGATGGACAGGGCAATGCGCGCCATCGGACTCTCGGGCCAATCCATCATCCCACTGATCTCGAGCTTTGCCTGTGCAGTCCCCAGCATCATGGCGACTCGCGTAATTCCGAATCGACGGGACAGGATTGCGACCATGCTGGCGGCGCCGTTCATGACCTGCTCGGCGCGCTTGCCGATATACGCACTCATGATCGCCGCTTTCGTGCCCGCGAAGTCAGTGGGCTGGATCAATGTGCAGGGCCTGGTGCTTTTCGGGCTCTATGTTCTCGGAATCGTTGCCGGCGTATTGACGGCGCTGCTGCTGAGGGTCACGGCACTTCGGGGCCCGAAACCGCCGTTTGCGCTGATGCTCCCGGAGTTTCGAAGACCGAACTCGCGCACTGTCCTGATGCAGCTTCTCGGAAGGGTAAGAGTCTTCCTGCGCCGGGCCGGAACGGTTATTTTCACCGTTGCAGTAGTAGTCTGGGCGCTCGCGTACTTCCCGCGGTCGGAAACGGTGGCGACAGGTCTCGCAGAGCGGCGGGCGATTGCCGAGACGACGTTGGCGGGTGGGCAATTAGCCAAGGCTGTCCAGGAGCTTGAACACCGCGCGGCGGCCGATCAACTCGCGCAGAGCTGGCTCGGCAGGGCAGGACGGGCAGTCGGACCGGTATTCAGACCGCTTGGCTGGGACTGGCGCGTATCGGCCGCAGTCATCGCGGGGTTCCCGGCGCGCGAGGTGGTCGTTGCGGTACTGGGCACTGTCTATGCCGTCGGCGACGAGGCCAACGATGCGACCCTTGCACAGAGACTGAAATCCGCAACATGGCCCGACGGAGCGCCGGTATATACCTTGCCGATGGTATTCGGCCTGCTGATTTTCTATGCATGCTGCCTGCAGTGCGCATCGACCCTGGCTGTCATTCAGCGTGAGACGAATAGCTGGCGCTGGCCGGCATTCGCGTGGGTCTATATGACGTCAATCGGATATCTGGGGGCGCTGGTCGTTTATCAGCTCGGTAGTTCCTAGTCAGAAGCTCCGGGGAACGAGGGCAACGACACGCACGGGGCCGCCGGATCCGCCTTCGATCTTCATCGGCAACGCCACGACCAGGGCCCCGGTCGGCGGCAACCTGTCCAGATTCGTCAGGTTCTCGAGGTTGCTGACGTTACGGGCCGCGGCAATGCGGTGTACGGCGAAGTTTTTCGACTGTCCGAAGTCGGTTGATGCCGTGTCCACACCGAGAACTGCAACCTGTCTTTGTTCGACCAGCAATCGCGCGGCGCCTTCGCCATACGAAGGAAACGAAAGATTGCTGGCATCGCCCGGCACGTCATCGCCGAGATAGGACCTGGCGTCCGGCCAGCGCCGACTCCAATCGGTACGCAACAGGACAATGGTTCCGGGTGCGATCCGGCCCTGTCGATCTTCGAACGCGCGCACGTCGGCGGCGCTCAGGACGTAGTTGCGATCCTTGGCTGCCTGGTTGCTGATGTCGATGACCACTGCCGTTGAAACAAGATTTTCGAGGGGAACTCTGTCGGTCGGAAAACCGTCGGCCGCGAAATGCAGGGGTGCGTCGAGATGCGTTCCACCATGCTCCGGCGTACATATCGAAAAGGCAGAGTAAAAGTAGCCGCCTTCCGTTTTGCCGAACGCCAGCTCCTTCTTTTCGAATTTCGATGGCGAGGTCGGCCAGTACAGCGTGTCGCTGCCGTAAGAATGGCTCAGGTCAACCAGTTCGTACTCGCTGATGTCCAGCGCACACGCCGACAGTGTGTAAAGCGCAACTATAAGAGCAAACGAGATTTGCCTGAACATGCTGCACCTCCGTGAATGCGGTCAGTCAATCAAGTCCGGCATCTCGAAGTCTAGCGCATGCAGTTCGCTTTCGAGTTCGGATTTCTGATCGGTGTCTAGTGGGAGGAGAGGCGGTCGAACAGTCGCCCAGCCCGCATCCCGGAGGAAACTTGCTATGACCGCTTTCAGGGCGGGGATCATCGGGTGCCTTTCGACGGCAGAGCGTACGGCATCGAGTTGGCCTTGCCTCGATTCTGCGTCGTCGCTCTGCCAGTACTCGGACAACTCGTGAATCGCGCCGGGATTGATGTTCGCGGTGGCCGATATGCAGCCGGCGCCGCCGGATCGCATATTCTCTAACAGGAAGGCTTCACTACCCGCGAACACCCTAAAGTCATCCAGCTGGAGTTCCAGCAACGACTTGGTATTGTTCCAGTCGGCGGAGCTGTCTTTTATGCCGACGACGGTCTCGGGATAGGCCTTCACGAGGCGTTCTACGAGTTGCGGCGATATGCCGACATGCGCAATGGGGGGGATGTGGTAGAGGTATACTCGGAGATTACTGTTGCCGACTCGCTCGATTACTTCGGCGAAATTTGCGAACAGGCCATCATCGTCTACATCCTTGTAATAAAAAGGCGGCAACATAAGCGTGCCGGCGCAGCCAGCTTTCACTGCGTGCGCTGTTAGTTTGACTGTATCGGCCAGTGCACAGTGACCGGTTCCCACCATTAGACGCGCCTTGTCGATGCCGGCGTCGATCAGGGAATCGAGCAACGACATCTTTTCCTCGATCGAGAGCGAATTGGCTTCGCTCGTGGTTCCGAACGGCGCAAGGCCGACGCCCTGCGACAGCAGCCAGCTGCAGTGGTTGACGAGCTTCTCCGGATCGGGGCTCAGGTCTGCTTTGAAGGGCGTCGCGACAGGCGAAAGCACTCCGGAGAATCGTTCGGGCGCGCCCATCAGTTACGGATACTGATGACGGTGATAGCGGAAAGGCCCTGCGGGGTATTGTGCGATATGCCGCCCAGATAGATCGTGTTGGGTCCGAGACCCATCCAGCTGACGTCGACGTTTCCGGTGGTTCCGGCATTGACGAATGCCGGACCCGTGGCCGTCATGTTCCCCTGGTCGTCTATCAGACCGAAAGCCCAGCCCAAAAGCGTGTAGTTTGCGCCCGGGCCGCCGGCGACGTTGTCGGTCGCGAAACCGTGGATCAGGACGGCGTATCTGCCGGCGCCGGGTAACAGCACGTTGAACTGTTCACGCGATGTCGGCTCGCCGCTCTGGCCGATCTTGGTGCAGTTGACGTTGTCGGGACAATAGTAGATGTACATGTCGAGATCGTCGTTGCCGTCGGTCAACTCGTCGAACGTGGCAAAGCGCAGATAAGCCTGATCGGCGGGAACGTCGATCAGGTGCGCAGTTACGCCGTTGGTGGACCGGAAAGTGAAAGTCTTGGTCGGGTCCTCATCGACGAAGCCGTTGACCACCAGTGGTTTGCGAAGGCCGTGCACACCCGGCGAGTAGGATCCCGTGTAGCCGAACTCGACCGGGAAGCTCACGCTGCCGCTGCCGCCAAACGAGGCGACTTCCGCCGGGGCGGTCACGGAAACCGGCCTGACGGCGAGAACGCTGCGCACGTCATGATTGCTGCTCGACCAGGTAAGGCTGCCGAAACGCCACAGGTCCAGCGGTCCGCTGACGTAGGTAAAGGTGACGTCAAAGGTCGCCGACTGGCCCGGGGCAATCGTCAGATTTGCCGGTATGACCTGAACCGCCGTTTCCGGAGGCGCAATGACGTTGGCGACATACGTCTCCGTCTCGTTGCCGACGTTCGTGACACGGCGGCTCACGGTCTGGCTACTCGCAATGCGAGCGATGGCGATCGAGGGCTGATTCAGATCCTCTGCTTCGAAGGATATTCCGCCGGCAGCCAACTGGTCGCAGCGGGTCTGGTCGACGGCCGGTGACGCAGTACCACAAGCGAAGGCGTCATACTCGTCATCCGTGACATCGAAGACCAGCCCGGGATCGTTTGCCTTGTTCGGATCGATGTGGCCGCTGCCGAAGTCGAAGGGATTCGCCGGCGTCGAACCATCCTGTTGATTCACGTTCTGTCGTGCCGTCGTCATCAATGCCGATTTGACGGCCGCCGGGCTCCAGTCAGGATGGGCCTGGCGGAGTAATGCCGCGATGCCGGCAACATGTGGCGCGGCCATGGACGTTCCGGTGATGTAGGCGAAATTCTCGCCGGACACCGAGTTCGCGGCGTCAGGCGTGAAGCCGGCGAGGATGTTGATGCCGGGCGCCGTCACGTCGGGCTTCAAGACGTCGGCAACGGGCGCCGGGCCGCGCGCCGAGAACGAGCCCATGACGTTGCCGGTTTCGTTTTCCGTCAGGAAAAAACCCTTGTCGAGCACGATATCGACAGTCTGACCGGCATCGATTTCATCGAGTATCAGGTTGCCGTCGGCCTGGCCGATCATCAGGGCCGGAATATTGGACAGACCCGGTGCGCCTGTCATGACGACAGGTTTACCGGCGATGTTGAATACGAGCGCGGCGATTGCGCCGGCATCTTCGGCATTTGCGATCTTGGTCTCGAAACTGCAGCCGCCGCGTTGAATAAACGCGATATTGCCCGAGACATCGCTGCCGTTCACGAGTGCTTCGCAGGCGTCAAGAGTCGTGCCTGCGCTGCCGTCAGCGAGCGTGGCGTCGTTGTCGTCGGCGAGGATCAGGGACGCTTCGATCGGGTGGCGGTCTATCAGCCGCGGCGTAAAGCTCGCTTCCCGGACGGCGTATTTGCCGGCGATTGCGGGCGGAGACCTTACTTCCAGCGCCTCTTCGAAACGCTGACCGTCACGACTCGATGCCGCGGCTGTGATAACCCACGGTGCTCCGGCAGGCGATCCGACCGTCCCGAGGTTGGGGCCCTCGTTGCCGGCGGCAACCGTTGCAAGGACGCCGGCCTTTGCCGCAGCCATCAAAGCAATGTCATCCGGCGCAGTTGCCGTACGTATACTGCTGCCGACGGAATAGTTGATGATGTGGGCGCCGTCTGCGACCGCCATGTCGATGGCGTTTGCGAGATCCGAGGTGTTGCAACTGGCGCGCATATCGCCGGGGCGCAACCAGCAGGCTTTGTAGGTCGCGAGCCGGGCGCGCGGCGCAATGCCCTCGACCCGGCCGAGCAGAGTGCCGAAGATCGATGCGTTCACCCGGTTGCCAGCGGCGGTCGTCGCAGTATGTGTGCCGTGACCATCGGCGTCTCGCGCAGATATTATTTCACCGCTGTCGATCGGC
>JBHIDG010000138.1:0-8146 GCA_046760025.1 Woeseia sp.
GAACACGATTTGGCGGCAGAGTGAGTGCATTAACCTCATTCCCTCGGAAATGACGCCGTCGCCGATGACCAAGCTCCTGTCCATCATGGATCCGATGGGCCGGTATGCCGAGCACAGGCAAATTAAGGCCCTCGACGAAGCCGAGGTCTTCTATTACCAGGGCACCGACTTTATCGCTGAGGTAGAGGAGCTGTTGGAGGAAGAGTTGCGCGAATTCTTAGGGTGCAGACAAGTCGAAGCTCGGGTCGTTTCCGGGCAAATGGCCAACATGACTGTGTTCGGTGCCATGATCGAGTATCTTAATCGGGCGGATCGAAAAAGCGAGCAACGAAGGCTTCGAAAGGTTCTGAACAACCACATCATCAAAGGCGGGCATTTGAGTGCTCAGCCCATGGGGGCCCTGCGGGACTTCGTGGCTCGTGATCCCAGAACGGAAAAAGCGGCTGTGGTCAGCTTCCCGGTGCTGACGGAGAACCCTTATAAGATTGATACCGCCGCGACTCAAAAAATCATTGCAGAGCACCGGCCTGAGCTTATCATCCTTGGCAAGAGTCTGACCCTCCATCGAGAGCCCGTGGCAGAGATACGAGCCTTCGTCGATGAACTCGGCTTGGATTGCGTCGTTATGTACGACATGGCGCACGTCCTTGGGCTGATCGGACCTTACTTCCAGCAGCCATTCCTGGAGGGAGCCGACATCATCACCGGCTCGACCCACAAGACTTACTTCGGCACCCAGCGAGGAATCATTGCCTCTGACTGCGCGCACGAGGATCTGCGCTTCCCTTTGTGGGACGCCATAGAGCGTCGAGCCTTTCCCGGTGCGGTCAGCAACCATCACTTGGGCACCATGCTGGGCCTGCTGATGGCCGCATATGAGATGAATCACTTTAAGGATGCATACCAGCGCGAAGTCCTGGCCAATGCCAAAGCCTTAGCTCGACACTTGAAAGACTATGGTCTAGACGTGGCCGGCGATCCGGATGTGTCCTATACGGAGACGCACCAGGTCCTGCTCAAGGTCGGTTATTCAAAGGGTATGGAGTTCGCCCGGCGACTCGAAGAAAACAACATCATCCTTAACTATCAGGCGACCCCCGAAGAAGAGGGTTTCACCGCCGCTGGTTCCTTGAGAATGGGCGTCTCGGAGATGACCCGGTTCGGAATGGAAGAACAAGATTTTGGAGAACTTGCTCAACTCATGCACGAGGTCATCGCGAAGCGCGCTGATGTGAAGGACAAAGTCGCTTCCTTCCGAAAGCGCTTCGTCGAAATCAAATATTGCTTCTCGGAGGCGCAATTCGAGGAGCGCCTCCAGCGGTTGCATAAGCTGGTATGAGCTAAATCCAGAGAGGCGTCCCTGGCGACTTGCTATTCACACTGTTGCAGGCGAATGGAATAGCCTCGACGAAGCTCGGGCCAGCAATTGTCGCGCAGGCTCAAGAAACGGTCTTCAACCGTTGGTTCTTGCGTAACTCTCGAACTTTTGTGGCAATTTTAGGTGGCTGAGGGCCTGGTGAGTCGGCTCCATCCGCGGCGCAGAGCCGCGTTCAATAAATTGAATTGTATCTAACTGGTTATTCGGTTTATCAATGCAAAACTCGGATTTTTATTGAACGCATCTGACGGTATTATCTATTTATTTAAAGGTGCTTATGCGGATTCGGTCCGTCGTTTCCTAATCTGGGGATCACAGGTTCGAATCCCGTCCGGGGTAGCATTTTTTTCGTGAGCACAAGCAGTCTTTTTTGATTGGAGACACCGCCGGATGAGCGCAGTAGTATCACCTTTGATTTCGATTGGGCCACGTGTTCGCAAGTCGCCGTTCTTCAACGCGACGATTCGTTACGGCGCGAGGGCGTTTACCGTTTATAACCACACCTACATGCCGACCTCGTACACAGATCCGGTGACGGAGTACTGGAGCCTGGTTAACGAAGTGACACTCTGGGATGTCGCCTGCGAGCGTCAGATCGAGATAAGTGGTCCGGACGCAGCCCGATTTGTGCAGATGCTCACGCCACGGGACACGTCAAAATGCGAGGTCGAGCAGTGCCAGTACGTGTTAATCACTGACGAGGACGGCGGAATCGTCAATGATGCCGTGATGCTTCGTGTCGAGGAGCAACGTTTCTGGCTGTCGCCGGGCGATGGCGATGCGCTGCTGTGGGTGCTGGGCGCGGCCGTCAACAGTGGCATGGATGTCAAAGTAAACGAACCCGACGTATCTCCGCTGCAACTCCAGGGCCCGAAGGCACCGCACGTCGCCCGTGACCTGTTCGGCGAGGCGGCGCTGAAGATACAGTATTACTGGATGAAGCAGACGATGCTGGACGAGATTCCCGTTGTGCTAGCTCGCACCGGCTGGAGCGGCGAACTCGGATACGAAATTTTCCTGTGCGATGGCAGCTTTGGGGATGAATTGTGGGGACGTGTCATGGAGGCGGGAAAGCCATATGACATTGCCCCGATTGCGCCCAGTCATATACGCAGTATCGAAGGCTGCCTGCTGTCCTATGTCTCGGACATATCGCGCGCCGACAATGCTTTCGTTCTCGGCGTAGATTTTCTGGTCGATCTCGATCAGCCGGACGATTTTATCGGCAAGAATGCGCTGCGAAGAATCCGGAGAGAAGGCGTCAAGCGGTGCCTGGTTGGCATGGAAATCCACGGAGACCCGCTCGAAGCGTCAAACACCGAATTCTGGCATGTCAAGAGCGGCGACCGGATTATCGGGCACGTTACACGCTGTGTGTACTCGCCACGGCTCAAGAAGAACATCGGTTTCGTGAATGTACCGATCGAGCATGCGGATGTTGGCACTTCGGTGGCCCTGTTAACGCCGTGGGGCGAGAAACAGGCCAGCGTGTGCGAGACGCCCTGGTTTCTGCCGCAGAAGAAGATCCCCGACCCACTGGACTAGGAACCAGTTCCTGAGCGGGCGCCCGTGTTCGAGCATGAACTCGATGCGTGCCCTGGTCTCCTTCGTTTTGGCGAGCGATATGAATCCCTTGCGCTCGAGCGCGCAGATATCGTTCTCGCTCATCGACGTACCTGCCTCGATATCACCACCAGTGACTATCGTCGCGAGCTGCGTCCCGGTGGTCACATCGTGGGGTGTCAGTCGGCCTTTCTGATGTGCCCTGTCGAGCCAGTCGATCGTCTCCTGCCAGACACTCCGGCCGGGCATCTCCAGCGACCTGCAGCTCGTCTCTGAATAGCCGCACGACAGATCCAGTGCTGCGCCGACAGCACTGTCCAGCAGCCGGTCCCGGTTCATGACGTACTCATCGATGTTTGCGCGGAACATCACAAGCGGCTTTGCTCGAAGCGGCGAACTCGCTGTCTTACCATCGCCGATGTTCATGAATGCTTGCCATGCGCCTTTGGTCGCATCGCCTTCATGCTCGCACCAGCGGTACAGCATCTCCTTGACGCCGCCACCGCCAGGCACCAGTCCGACCAGGGTCTCCACCAGTCCCGTAACCGAGTTGGCGTGAAAGACTGCCTTGTCCGTGTGCAACTCCACCTCGAATCCGCCACCCCAGAGAGAGGCCCGACGGGGCCGCCACGACCGGAATCGGCGCATGCTTCAGCGACAATACGGTCTGTTGAAAATAATCGAGGAACCGATCGATGCCGACCTCTTCGGGTAAGGCGTAATAGCTGGCGGCGTGGTTTTCGCGCAGAGGTGATAGCTTGCGCCGTTCCTCGCTGAAGCGGATCACGCCGGGAGCTCGACTTAATGCCCGGTAGCCGCCGTGTGCGCCCAGGTATTCGAGCCTGCCATGCTTGACGCGGTAAAACGATTTTCCGGCTGCGCATCGCAGAAATGCAGGTATATCCCGGTCTTCGTTGTCGAGGCGCGAGATGAAACGGTCAATCCCGATAGTATCGATCAGTTCGAACGGCCCCTGTATCCAGTTGTAGCCGAGCTTCATCGCATCGTCGATTGAGACCAGCGACTCATTGACATCCGGCACCAGCGTCGCGGCATAGCACAGGGTGTTCGAGAGTATCTCCCAGGCGTACTGCTCATGGACGTCGTCGGCGTCAAGCAACATGGTCAAGTCGCCGGCTGCCTCGGCATCCATAGCAACTTTGGGCGTGTCGCGTTCAAAGTTGCGGTAGCTGAAGCTCTCGAAGTCCAGCGTTTGCCGGCTCGTGGAATCGGCGGGATCTCTGAGGCGGTAAAAGCCACCCCTGGTGCCCTTGTTGCCGAGGCGTCGGTCGCCTCCGGCTTCAGGCCGAGCCGGAAAGCGGCATGCAATGCCGTCTGAATTGCGAAAACACCGACCCGGTTTCCGAGGAAGCCGGGCGTGTCGTTACACAGCACGACGCCCTTACCGAGTCGGGCGTCGCAGAACCGGTCCTGGCAATCGATGACCTCCTGTCGTGTGTCGTCTCCGCGTACCAGTTCCAGCAGGCGCATGAATCGCAGGGGATTGAAGAAATGAATAAATGGTCAGGTCGAGGGATTGTTGTCGAAGATGAATGTCTTCAATAGTCGCCGGCAGGTGTTGGGCGTCTCCAGCGGAATCATGTGGCCGCTGTCTTCAATAATATGCACTGCGGGGTCGTTCAGGTGTTCGACCAGCTCTGCCGTCGCCTTGCGAGGCGCCATGCGGTCCTTGCCCGCAATGATGACCTGAGCGGGGCAGCTGATCGCCGCCGCCGCTCGCCTGCCGTTCCTGTAGGCATCGCATGCCTTGAGATCGACCGTCAGCTCTTCGGGCACGTTGCCGCGCATGACTTTTTGGCCGCTCGCCATCATGGAACCGCCGGGAATCGGGCCCCGGTGAAAATGACCGGCGGAACCGAATCCCCACGAGATCATCATCGCTATCGCTTCATCCGACCTGTTTTCCGCCGCATCGATCAGGACGGGATTGACGGGTGTCGCGAGGCCGCTGGCAATGAACGATACTGTCCTGATCCTCTCCGGATGACGCGAGACGAACTCCAGTGCGTCGAGGCAGCCCTGCGAGTGCGCCACCACGGAGATTCTGTCGATGTCCAGTATTTCGACGACATCGTTGAGCCAGTCGCCCATCGCCTCGATCGACGACAGCGCCGGACCTTCAGAATGTGAATGTCCTGGAAAATCGGGAACGAGCACCGCGTATTTCCTGAAAGCGAAAAACCTTGAGTGCAAACCCCAGAAGGTGTGGTCGAGACCGCTGCCATGCAAAAAGATGATGGCAGGCTTGTCGTTGTCGAACGGTTGGCCGCCGGTAGTCGCGAATACCCGCTTGCCGTTGACTTCAAATTCCATCGTTAGGAGCTTGCTATTCGCTTCGCCGCGCGGAAACCGTCCTCGAAATCGCTGATCAGGTCTTCGACGTCTTCGAGACCGACGGACAGCCGCACCATGTCCTCGGTAATGCCCGCGGCCTTGAGCGCGTCAGCGTCAATGCGCGAGTGCGTGGTAGTGGCGGGATGAATGATCAGCGTCTTGGCGTCACCGACGTTGGCCAGGTGCGACGCAAGCTCTGTGTTCTCGATAAAGGCCTTGCCGGCCTCCCGCCCGCCATTGACGCCGAAACTGACGATCGAGCCCGCGCCCCTCGGCAGATATTTCCTTGCCAGCTCGTGGCTCGAGTGCGACGGCAGGTCGGGATGGTTGACCCACGACACCTGCGCGTGGTCCGTCAGGTACTCGAGTATTGCCTTGGTATTGGACAGATGCCTGTCCATGCGTAAAGACAGGGTTTCGATGCCCTGCAAGATCAGAAACGCGGTCATCGGACTCATCGATGCGCCGAAATCCCTCATGGCTTCGGCGCGGATTCGGGTTGCGAAGGCAGCCGGGCCAAACTCTTCCCAGATGTTCATGCTGGAAAACGGTGCGTAGGGCTCGGTGATCGTCGGATACTTGTCTGTCGCGCCCCAATCGAAGTTCCCGCCATCCACCACGGCGCCGCCGATGGCGGCACCGTGACCGCCCATCCACTTGGTCAAGGAATGAATGGTCATGTTGGCGCCGTAGTCGAAGCACTTGCAAAGATAGGGCGTATTGAACGTCGCATCGACCATGAACGGGATCCGGTTTGCATTGGATATTTCGGCAACGGCCTCGAGATCCAGGATGTCCAAGGCAGGATTGCCGATCAGTTCACCGTAGACCAGACGCGTGTTGTCCTGGATCGCTGACCGAAAATCATCGAGGTCCGTCGGGTCGAAGAAAGTCGTCGTAATGCCAAAGCGCGGCAGCGTGTTTTTCATCAGGCTGATGTTGCCGCCATACATCTGGGAGGAAGCAACGATGTGGCCGCCCTGTCCGAGGATCGCAGTAATCGCGCAGAACGTGGCAGCCATGCCGGAGGCTGTGCACACTGCCGCGGATCCATCCTCGAGCGCGGCAACGCGTTGTTCCAGCACGCCGACGGTGGGATTGGTTATACGGCTGTAAGCATGTCCACCGCGTTCCAGATTGAATATGGACGATGCGGTGTCGGTGTCGGGGAAGACGTAGGACGTCGTCTGGTAGATCGGCGCGGCGCGGGCGCCGAATACGGGATCGATCGTCTGTCCCGCGTGTAGGCTGAGCGTGTCGAACAGATAAAATTGTGACATTGTCGGGGAATCTTGTAGTTCAGGGATTCGGTTGCAGCGGGTCATCCGGGTCGATTCCCGGCATGAACTGCGCATGTCGATCAAGGCTCGTCAGTTTGTATACCAGCCCGAGCCAGTTATTGACAATCGCCTTGCCGGTATCGCCCCAGGTATTGTGCACGTGCGGCTCGATTGCCGATTCCGGAAACTTCGGGAGGGCAGTGCCATTGCTTCTGGCCGTTTCCGCCCGTTCCATGAAATCCGCGACGATTTCGATCGCCTCTTCCGGAAAATAATTCTCCGGATATCGCGGCGCGGATTCCCGCTCGCCGTTCAGGTACCGAGAGACCTCGCGCTTGAATTCCTTGAGTAGGCTGTTGGCATGATATTCGGGGTGCCCCTGGAAATAGACGATGCGGAACCGATCCGGGCTGACTGCCAGATGGACGCCGGCTTCCCGACTTTCTACGAGCACGGTCAGGCCGGCCCGATCGAGTTGCGACTTCGTGACTTCGTTGTATCGCGAGTGCGGCGCGTCGAACTTCGTGTCGATGTATTTTATCAAGGGATGGTCGGGCCGGCTGATAGTATGCTCGTAAACGCCCCACCGTTTGTGCGGTAATCGCCGCCGGTCTATCCCGTGTCGATGCTTGACCAGCGCATGGGTTGCGAGGCAGGAACACAGGATGGATGCGACATTGTGTTCGGCCCAGCTCACGATGTCGATCAGCGGTTTCCAGAACGGTTCATCATCCAGGGAAGGATTGGCGACATTTGCGCCCGTGATGATCAGTGCGTCGAGCCCATCGTCGGCCAGCTCATTGAATTCGGCATAGTACCTGGCGATATGCCGCTCTGCCAGCGCTCCGCGATTCAGCTCCGGAATCGAAAACGGGTGAACGTAAAACTGGGCTATCTGGTTACTGCTTCCGACCAGCCTGATAAACTGCCTCTCCGTCGCGGCCAGGGCCGCGTCCGGCATCATGTTGAGCAGGCCGATATGGAGTTCGCGTATGTCCTGTTGCTGTGCCCGCGCGAGCGTCAGCACTTCCTGACCGGAGTCCTTTAGCCTGGTAAAAGTCGGCAGTTCGTTGTGTGCGACCAGGGGCATGGCTCTCGCGTAATCAAAACAACGAAATCTAGCCCCGTTTGACCCCAATTCATAGAGGGGTTTCGGCGAATGCACTGCAGGCTGTCAGAAAAACGGACTTTCGATTAGGATTTGTGCGTGAGCATCTGGTCACAGGCCAAAGATCTGGCCGCGCGAACTCCCGACGAGCGAAATCGATACGTGGATTTCTTGCGCGCCGTCTCGATCCTGGTGGTCGTCACGGGCCACTGGCTGATCGCCGCTTTTTACTACCACGACGGGGTCTTCATTCCGGGTGACCTCTTGGAGATTCGACCGTGGACGCAATGGTTGACCTGGGCGTTTCAGGTGATGCCGATTTTCTTCATGGTCGGCGGCTATGCGAATGCCGTGTCGCTCGAGGGTGCCCGCCGGCGGGAGATCGGCTACGCCGGCTGGCTGGCGACGCGCCTGCACCGGCTCGTTACACCGCTGCTGGCATTGGTACTGGGATGGGCAACG
>JBHIDG010000139.1:0-8129 GCA_046760025.1 Woeseia sp.
GCAATGATTCCTTCAACATGCTCGTGCCGCGCAGCAATGCCGAGTACGACGTTTATGCCGCATCGCGTCAGAATATGGCGATCCTGCAGGGCGACCTGCTGCCGATCAATCCGTTGACGCCGGACGGCGCTCAGTACGGCCTGCATCCCATGATGCCCGAGGTACAGACGCTGTTCGAGTCGAATCGAGCCGCGTTCGTCACCAACGTCGGCCCCTTGATCGAGCCGACCACCAAAGGACAGTTCCAAAGCGGTTCGGTGCTGCTGCCGCCACAGCTGTTCTCGCATAACGATCAGCAGGATCAGTGGAATTCCCTGCGAGGCCTCACGCCGGGCAAGACCGGCTGGGCCGGCAGGATCGCTGACCTGATACGAATGAATGTCTCGGATCAACAGATAGCCACCAACGTCTCCCTTTTCGGCAGCACCCTGCTCCAGTCGGCCGACCAAACCGTGGCCTACGTGATGGGCAACGACGGGCCCATACCGTTTGTCGGATTCGACAACACCGCGGGCGGCCAGGCTCAGCGCGCGGCTTTCGAAGCCGTGTTGAATGCAAACTACAGCTCGATCTACGAGCGGGGATTCGTGGAAGTGCAAAAACGTGCCGTGGCATCCGCCGACCTGATTGCCGGTGCGCTCGATAACGCACCGATCCTCAATACCGTGTTTCCGGTTGGACAGTTAGGTAGTCAGCTCAAAACCGTCGCACGGTTAATCGCAATACGCGACCAGTTGCAGATGCAGCGGCAGATATTCTTCGTCGCGACCGGTGGATTCGATTCGCACGACGACCAGCTGCAGAATCAGCCCGGCCTGCTAGGCGGCGTCAGCCAGGCCATGTCTGCGTTCTACCAGGCGACCGTCGAGCTCGGTGTCTCCGACATCGTGACGACCTTCACGCAATCGGATTTCGGCAGAACGCTGACGTCCAATGGTGACGGTACCGACCACGCCTGGGGCGGTAATCAGCTGGTCGTCGGTGATGCCGTGGCGGGCCGCGAGATGTACGGCAGTTATCCGCTGCTCCAGATCGACGGACCGGACGATGTCGGCGGTGGTCGGATAATTCCGACGACGTCGGCCGATCAATATGCAGCAACGCTGTCTAAATGGTTCGGCATTCCGGACGCGGATCTGTCAATTGTCGCACCGCATATTGATAACTTCGTGCAAAGAGATTTAGGATTCCTGCTCTAACGTATTGAGGAATCACTCAAATTTTCCGTAGCCGCATCGTCCTGGCGTTGCTGATCGCCTCCGCACTTGTATATGCCGGTCCACACGATGACTGGACCCACTATGGTGGCGGTCAGCATGGCCTGCAGTATTCCTCTCTGTCGCAGATAAGCCCGCAGAACGTCGATCGCCTGGAGGAAGCCTGGCGGTTTCGCACCGGCGAGCTGGGCCAGGGGCACCGTGAACCGTTCGCGTTCCAGGCGAACCCGATTCTCGTCGAGGGGCGGCTCTTTTTCCCGACCGGCAGCGCGATCGTGTTCGCGCTGGATCCTGCAACGGGTGAGCAAATCTGGCGATTCGACCCGGAGATCGACAGGTCACTCAATCACGCCGAAATCGCCAACCGCGGCGTCACCTCCTGGATCGATGACAGGGCTGCAGCCGGCGCCGCATGCCGGCATCGCATATTTGTCGGCACTCTCGATGCCCGGCTGATCGCGCTCGATGGCGAGAACGGCGAACCATGCGCCGACTTTGGCGTTCGGGGACAGATCAACCTGGACCGGGACGTCGGCGCCGATATTCACGAATGGGTCAATTACACCATCACGTCGCCGCCGGCCATCGTCGGCGACACGCTGATCGTCGGATCCGCGATCGGCGACAATCGGGCGGTCCGGTCGGAACTGGGAATCGTGCGCGGCATCGATGCCCGGACCGGCGTCGAGAGGTGGCGTTGGGACTCGATACCACGTGACGACGCCGATCCCGCTTACGCCGGGTGGAATCCGGACGAGGCCGCGGTAAACGGGTCCGCCAACGCCTGGGCGCCATTGGCGGCCGATAGCGAATTGGGCCTGGTCTATGTGCCGACAGGCTCCGCGAGCCCCGATTTCTACGGCGGCGAACGGCAAGGTGACAACGTTTATGCCAACTCACTGGTGGCGCTCGAAGCCGGGACCGGAGAGCTTGTCTGGTATCGACAACTCATTCACCACGATGTCTGGGATTATGACGTCGCTGCCCAGCCGACGCTGGTCGATTTGCGGCACGATGGAGAGGTCATTCCCGCGGTGCTGCAAGGCACGAAGACAGGATTCATATTCAGTTTCGACAGAACAACCGGCGAGCCCGTGTTCGAAATCGAGGAACGGCCGGTGCCGCAAGGTGGGGTCGCCGGCGAACACCTGTCGGCGACGCAGCCATTCCCGGTTGCCCCACCGCCGCTCGTTCGGACCGACCCGGTCGATGAAGACGACGCCTGGGGCATGATCTATTTCGACAAGAGGTCATGCCGGCAAAAGATTACTTCCTTACGTTCGGAAGGGATGTTCACACCACCTGCTACCGAGGGTACGATAGTTTTTCCCGGATACGCGGGTGGCATCAACTGGGGCGGCCTGGCGTTCGACCCGGAACGGCAGGTCGCCGTCGCATTTGCGATGAACCTGCCGATGCAGGTCGCGCTCATCCCGCGCGGTGATCTGCGCAGCGTATATGAATCGGGCGAATTCGACGGACAGGAATTCGCGCGTCAATCGGGTACGCCATACGGCATGCGGCGCGCCGCGCTGCTCTCGTTCCTTGATGTGCCGTGCACCGCGCCACCATGGGGCACGCTCGCCGCCATCGATATGGAAAACGGCAGTATCGAATGGCAAGTGCCGCTCGGAACCATTCAGGACGTCGCGCCAGCGATCGTGCCGAATTTCGAATTCGGGGTGCCCGGTATCGGCGGCCCGATCATCACGGGAAGTGGCCTGATCTTCATAGCCGCTGCCGTCGATAACTACATTCGCGCGTTCGAACTCGAGAATGGAAACAAAATCTGGGAAGGCCGATTGCCGGCCGGCGGTCAGGCGACGCCGATGACCTATTTCCTCACGGAGACCGGTAAGCAGTATGTCATCGTCGCGGCGGGCGGACATTCCAGGATCGGGGCGACGAGCGGAGACTATCTGGTGGCTTATGCCCTGCGCTAGCGAGCAATCACGACGCGTGTGCGGGAGCGGACGGGACCGTATGTTCGCTTGTGTCGCTGACCATAATTGACTCGCACCAGTTACGGAATTCCTCGTCTGGTAATGGCCTGGCAATCAGGAAGCCTTGTACAAAATCGCAACCGAAATTTCGCACCATTTCCAATTGCTGTTCCGTCTCCACGCCTTCCGCGATGACATCGAGCCCCATTGCCTTGCCAAGCGCAATAACGGCCTGCACGACCCGGGCGTTGGTCGTTGATTCTGTCATCCGCTCGACAAATGACTGATCGATCTTGAGCGTCTGTACCGGCAGCTCCGCGAGATAGCTCAGTGACGAATAACCGGTGCCGAAATCGTCGATGTGAATGCCCACACCATACTTCGCTAAATCCTTGAGCAACGGCCTCGCGATCGTCAGGTCCTCGAGCAAGGTCGTCTCGGTTAACTCGAGATTGATCAGTCTCTGTTCAACCTCGTTCGCGCTTAGAATCGACTTGATCAGATCGACGAGCTTGTCATTTCGAAGCTGGTGCGCCGACAAATTTACGGCGACAGGTATGTTCCACTCGCCGTCGGCGCGCCAGCCGGCAACTGCGCCACATACATTGCGCAGAATCGCCTCGAACAATACGTCCGAGATGCCCATCTCTTCGCTCAGCGGTATGAATTCCGCCGGGGCTAGTACGGTCCCGTCCGGCCTGATCCAGCGGGCCAGGGCCTCGACGCCCGCTACGGCGCCCGATCGCAGGCATAGTTGCGGCTGGAAAAATGCCGTGATTTGACCGGAATCGATTGCAACCCTGAGTTCTGCTTCCATGTCGAACTTGTGACGCGCACTGTAACGCATCTCGCTGCGATAGTAGGTTACTCCGCACTCGAGCCGCCGCATCGATCGATGCAATGCTGCTTCTGCACAGCGAAATACCGTATTTGCATCGGGTCCGTGGGCGGGATGCCAGGCGACGCCGATACTCGCTTTGAGAAACAGCTCGCGTCCGTTGATCAGAAACGGCTTTTCGACGGTTTTCCTCACTGCGTTGACGAGTTCCTCCAGCGCATCCTCGCTGGGAATCGCGGGAAACAGGCAGGCAAACTCGTCGGCGCCGAAGCGACCCGCAACGGGCTTGTACCGGTCTTCTCGCGAGTCCAGCATTTTTTTCATTCGGTTTCCTACGGCTTTCAGGAGTTCCGTTCCGGATTCGTATCCCATCGTCTCGTTGAGGAAACTGAATCTCTCAATATCCAGCAGCACGATGGCGGTATCACCCTCCGCGCCCTCGGCATTGTCGATCATGAATTGCAGGTGATCGATCAGCTTCAGCCGATTCGGCATTTCCGTGACGGGATCGAAGTACGCCAACTGATGCAGCGCGGCCGTGCGCTCTGCGACGCGCTGTTCCAGTTCTTCATTGGCGTGGCGCAAGGCCAGGTCGGCGTGCCACTTGCCGCAGAGTGCGGCGGCGAGCTGTCGGCACTCGGTCGCATGGAAGGGTTTTTGAAAGAAGAAGATCTTATCGGCCGGAGGCACCTGTTTTCCGAGGTCCTCCGATTCTGCGCCGAGCGAACCGGTCACGATTACGATGTTGACGTTCGGGTCGATCTGCCGGATCTGCTTAGCCGACTCGATCCCGTCGATGCCGGGCGGCATCTTAACATCCAGGAACACGATCGAGAACGGGCTGCCGGCCTCGACACCTTCCTTGACGGCCTCAACGGCAGCCTTGCCCTGGGTGCGCGATTCGACTTCGAAGGTTACCGCGGATGTCTTGTCGTAATCCTCACCGAACAGCACTTTCTCAAGATCGGGGATCGTCAAGGTGGCATTATCCGGCTCGTAGCCCTTGCCGAGGCAGCGCAGGTATTCGCCGATGAGCATTACGTCGTCGTCGACGACCAGGATGCGATTCGTGGTTGTTGCTGCTGGATTCACGCAGTCACTTTCCGCTAGTGCGTTTTCACCATACTTGCGACGTCCTTCGCAAGCTGCATGAAAGAAAGGGGTTTATTGAAGTAGTGCAGCTTCATCGGCGGCGGAACGCGCCGCTCGAGTTCCTCTTTCCGCACATCGGAAAAACCCGTGACGAACACTATCTCGACCTCCGGATCCAGTTTCCGAATCTGGCTGCCGGCTTCGACGCCGTCGATGCCGGGTGGCATCCGGACATCGAGTATGACGACATCGAAAGGCTGCCCTTCGTCCGCCGCCTTGCTGGCGAGGCTAATAGCGTCGTCTCCCTGGTTGCAGGCGACGACGTCGAATTGCGCCGCATCCCCGCTATCGGTTTCAGGATCGAAGAGTTCCGCCGCTAGGGCGTCAACGGTTTGAATGTGATCTGTCGGCTCGGACTCGCCAAATGCTTCGCGATAGCACTCGAGGACGGTTTCGTCATCGTCCGCTATCAATACGCGAATGCGATCGCTGTGGTATTGCGCGTTCACTTGTCTAGCCTCCCTGGGCTGATGGCAACAGAACGTGAAATTCTGCGCCGTGGCCGAATCCCGTACTTTCGGCCTGAATGCGGCCACCCATGCCTGCCAGTGCGTTTGCGCACCAGTGCAGTCCCAGCCCGGTCATGTGTCCCTGTTTTGACGTATAGCCGCGTTGAAAAATCTTACTCCGAATGCGCTCGTCGAACCCGCAGCCAGTGTCACGCACGATAAGCCGTACCATGGGCTGTGCATCGACAGTTTCGGGGATGGCCATCACGCAAATCTCGCCGGAGTCCGACTGGCTCCGCCGAATTGATTCGTATGCGTTCAGAATCAGGTTCCCCATTACCTGCAGCAAGCCGACCCGGTGTGCTCGCACACGGTGTTGACCAACCTCCTTCTGGAAGCTGACATAAAGGTCTTCTGCCTGTGACTTGGGAATCACATGAGCAGCCTCGTCGACTACGTCGTCGAGATCGAGCACCTCGAATACGGGATCGACTTTCGCGTGTTTTTCCTGCTCGGCAAGGATCCCCTCGACCTGCCTGGCCTGTTTCGATGCGATCTCGAGGTCGCCCGAGGCACCTGCACCAACGGATTCAATGTGATCAAATGAAGCATCGATGTACTGGAGCAGTTTCGCCTTGCGCTCGGGCGCACAATCCGGATCAGACAACTGCTCGGTTGCCTCCTTGATACGCAGGCCGGTGGCAACCCGGAAACTGTGTGACAGGCGTTCGATGCCGTTGATCAACGGCGTCATGGCGTTGCGGATGTTGTGCAGGACCTCTGCCGCCGTGTCCGCCTTGCCCGCCTTGAATGATTGATCCAGCAGCAATCGGCGAGCCCGGTGGACCTCATCGGTCATCTTGTCGAACTCACTCGCGAGGGCTCCGATTTCATCGGCGCGAGTTGAATTCATCCTTTGCGATAGATCACCGCTGCGCCGAATGCCGACGATATGTTTCGCCAGCGCCTCGAGCGGGAGCACGATTACCCGCCGCAGCAACACCCACGCGACTATGGCAGTCAGTAGTCCGGCGAGCGCCAGGAAAAGCAGCGTCCCGCTGACCGTCTGGCCGCCCAATGCCGATATATGTCTCGGCGTCCGTGCTTCCAGAATGATGAACGGATTACGGAACACGTCTCTCAATAAACTGTAACTGTGGATTTCCGTATCGGTACTCTCGTGGTAGATTCGGTCGCCATCCGCATCTGAAAGCGCCGCCAGCTGTTGCGCCTCGTCTGCCGTCGCATCGGCAATCAGGTGCGCGGAGAATTCAACTTCGGTCTGTTCGGCCAGGCGCGACACACGGGCATCGTCGAGAAATCGCGCCATGACGAGCGTTCCCGCGATAGGACCCACCTCTCCGGTCTTCAGGATAGGCATCGAGCAAATCATCAATGGACCGAAATTCGTTTGCAGCAGACCGCTCGTGACGCTTTCGATCGTCGAATGGCTTATCAAACGCCAGGTCAGCGGATCGCCTTCAGAAAATACGCCGAGTGAGGCAAGGTCGGCTCCCTCGCCATCCCGCACGAGCTGACCCCAGAGCAACTCTCCCGCGAGGTTATAGAACGCCATCAGGTTGAGATCCAGATTGACCAGCGTCGGAATATCGGCGTTGATTGATATGAAAGCCGGATTCTCGCCGAGGGCATAGGCATGCGCATCGTCCCAGGGCGCCCAGTCGCCGGCATTCGATTGCAGCTTGACGAGATCCGCCTGAATCGCCCGTTCCGCCCTGACCAGGTCTGTGTGCGCGGCCCTCATCTCGAGGTTATCGAAAGCCGGCGTGATGACTGCATTCAGAATCAGGTAGCTCAGTAGGCCAAACGTGGCCATGACCACGAACAAGGTTGCGGCGACCTTCTTCTGCAGCGACAGCGACCCCAAGCCAGTTGACATAATATATTCCGCGGCGAACATATACCCAAAACCCAGCCAACAAGTGTAAGGCTTTGAATCTCAAGCGCCTGTGACCCAGCCCGCACATTGGGTCAGTCGGTCAATCGAGCCTGGCGGGACGCGTCGAAGGGCGTCGCATCGATTTCGCTTGCCTGTCCCTCGATGCAGTCCGCGAGCAAGTGGGCCGATCCCATCGCCAGGGTCCAGCCAAGTGGCCCGTGGCCGGCATTGATGTAAAGTCCTGGCAGCTTCCCGGCCCCTACAAAAGGCAGGCCGTCGCTGCTGACCGGTCGAAGGCCTGCCCAGGGATTCGCGTTGCCTCGATCGACCCTCGATGCGAGCCGTGGATAAAGCTCTTCGAGCAAGCTAAAGAGCTCGCGAATTCGTTGCGGATCGACGCGCTTGTCGAAACCGGCGAACTCGACCGTGCTGGTCATTCGCAGCCTGTTGCCCAGAGGCGTAATCGCCGCGTGCATGGTCTCATCGATCAGGGGCACGCGTGGCACACTGTCCATATTTTCCATATGCAGCGTCACCGAATAGCCTTTCGCCGGCCTTATCGGCAATGCAAGCCCTGCGCGCCGAACGAGCGCCGGACTCCGATGCCCGGCCGCAACCAGGACCGCCTCT
>JBHIDG010000140.1:0-8123 GCA_046760025.1 Woeseia sp.
CGCTTCGTATATTCGGAAGAAAGCGTCCATCTGGTCGAAGACCAGAATCCCGCCGCGATCCCGGTCGGCGATGTATTTGTATCCGGCAGCATCTACGAATATGCCGCCGGGATTTATCAGCGACCCGCCGGTACGATCATCCACCAGCTCCATGCGCTTGTTTTCGAGATCGACAATCACGATTCGGCGATAGTTCTTGTCCGACACGTAAAGTCTGCCGGCCGTATGATCCATGTCCCAGGGCCTTGCGATGACCATGATCGGCTCGGATTCCCCGGTCACGAATTCTCTGAAGCGGTTTTTAACGAGACCGATATCTTCCTCGCTTGTAATCGCCGTCAGAAATTGAATTCTGGGTGTGTTGGGTAGGCCCGGATAGAAAACCGTTTCCGTCCTCTCGATTACAGGTGCGGAGGAACACCCGGCGATGACCAACAACATCAGGACCGTAAGAACGGTATTGCTGTCCTCGTAAGCTGATCTTCTATCCATTTTCATTCGCGGGCATTCGTTCCTTCCTACTGCCGGATTTCCGTCAGGTAATCTGCGGTAGCCTTGATCTCTTTGGCGCCGAGGACTCTCGTTGCGATCATCATCGGCACCTGCTCGATGGCCGCCGTTATGTCATCCATGGAGGCGAGCGTTATGTCGGGGCCGACCAGACCGGTCGCATCGCGGCCGTGACAGGCCGCGCAATGCTCTTTGAACAGGGCCTCGCCGTCCGGGGCCGCGGCCGTTGCTGCTGCGGGCGCGGCGTCGGCCAGACCCTGAATGAATTTGCCAACAGCATCGATTTCGATTGCCGCAATCGATTTAATGCCGGCCATCATCGGTACGCGGCCGGTTGCGGTTCTCACGTCGTCGGCCGTGTGGCCCCTGATGTCCGGGCCGATATGCCCGCCGGCATCATCGCCATGGCAGGGCGAACATCTGGTCGCATAGATCGTTCTGCCATCGACCGTTGCAGTTGCTGCACCGAATGGTTTTTCTCCCGCGAGGCCCGTCAGAAATTCGCCCACGGCGACGATATCCGCGGATCCGAGCGATTTCAGGCCGGCCATCATCGGCACCCGGCCGATCGCTTCGCTGACGTCGCTCGGCGAGGCTCCGCGTATCGACGGTCCTAGCTGGCCGTTCGAGTCCGGGCCGTGGCAGCCGCGGCAATTCATCGCATAGACTACCTTGCCGTCCGGGGCCCCTTCGTCGGCAGCGTCTCCCGCCGCCGGCGCGGCACCGCCCAGCCCCCCGAGATAATCGCCGATAGCTTCAATGGACTCGGCGCTCAAAGACTTCATCGCGATCATCATGGGAACTCGACCGACGGCTTCTCTGATCATCGCGCCGGTGGCGCCGCGTATTGCCGGGCCGATACTGCCGTTGGCATCAGCACCGTGGCAACCCGCGCAATTCGTGGAAAACAAAACCGTACCGTCGGTTACGCCTTCCGCGGGCGCGACGACGGCGGTACCGGCGGGAAGATAATCGACGATGGCATGCAGATCTTTCGGGTCCAGCGACGCCAGGTCCGACATCAGATCGACGCGCTCCGTCGCCGCCAGGATCCTCTCCATCGTCGCACCCCGGATCGGCGGGCCGATTTTCCCCCCTGCATCGGCGCCATGGCAGCCGGCACAACGCTGCAGAAACAGCGTTCTGCCGTCGTGTTCCTTCGACGCCCGTTTCAATTCAGCAGGGGTGGCATCGACGCCCTCACGGGGCGTGACCATGAACGTGATGTTCACCGGTTCCATGCGGTCGTATTGGACCGGCCTGTGGCACAGAGGCTCGCACGTGCCCCCGGTCTCGGTCTTCGCGAACGACTTGATGCCGACGTCCCGCTCGCCGAGATAGGCGTCGGTGGCTATCTGGGCTTCGAGGTTGGAGGCGTGCTGGTGATGACAGGCCCGACAGCCCCTGCCCTTATCGCGGACCACGTGCCGGTAGTGAAGATTCAGATTGCCGTTACGGAATTTCGTGGCCGTCAGCGTCCGGGGTTCGGCGAATGTCGCCTCTCCGTGGCACATGAGGCAAAAGTAACTTTCAGAAGAAAAATCGTTGTAAAAAGCCGACGGATAAGAGCGTCGCTGTAAGCGAATGCTGTCGGATGCGTGCGGGTCGTGACAGAGCAGACAATCTCCCCTGGCAAAAGGCGGATGCTGTCTCAGCGACTTGTCGATAAACGATTCCTCGACACCCGGCAGCGTCCTGCCTTCGTGATCCGTCTGGTCCTGGTCGTGGCAGCCGAAACAGAGTCGGGGCACTGCCTCGACCAACTGAAAATCATGGCTGGAGCTGTGTGGATCGTGGCAGGCGGTGCACCGACCCTGCTCCACCGGTCCATGAACCGTGAGGGCCCCGTCCGGTACAGTCTTGTTGTGACAACTGACGCAGAGCGCCTCGGGAGGGAACTTGAGTTGACCCGCGTATTGCGACTTGTGCGCGCTGTGACAGAAAGTGCAGAGGCCGGAACTCGCAGGCGCATGTTTGTGCTCGTGCCGTATCAGCGCGGCGTGGCACTGGGTACACAACTTGCCGCCGCTTGCGGCGAACCGGAAGCCGTGTTCGCCGGGCTCTTCGGCAACATGGCAGACGCCGCAGAATTGCGCGCCGGGCCCGCCGTCGTGGGGTACGGAACTTTGAAACTTGTCCGAGTGGCAGGAGGCGCTCGCACAGGATTCGCCGGGTAACAGCGTGATTTCGGCGGCGGCCAGATTCACGGCGAGCAAACAAACGACACCTATCATGGCGCACGATTTTTCAGTGCTGCGCTCGCTCATCTCTGCCTTCGCCTGGAATATTCATGCCGAGTGTTAAGTCCATTTATCCGCAGCGGCCCGGGATACACGAACGTGTCAAGCGCGGATCTGGCTCGCGCATCGGACGCCGACAGTCTGCAGGCTTGGTAATTAAACTTAGGCCTACAGACTATCTTACCGTCACGCTACTTCTTGTGACACGTCAGGCAGAGCCCGGAGGCAGGTGTCTTGGTCGACACTCTGAGCAAGTGGGTGCCCGGCACCGCTTCGCCGACGCCGTCATGAACGTCGTGGCATGAGCTGCACTGGACCTTGAAGCCCGCCGCCGTCGGCTCGAGAACATCCTGAATCGTACCGGTGCCCAGCGCATTGGTCTTCGGATGCAGCCCCGGGTCCGCCAATTCGTCGTAGACGATCGACAGCGGATGCGTGCCGGTCAGGTTCATGTTGGTGCCGATCCTCGGCACGCCCGCACCCGGGACCTGGAAGCCGGGATCGACGCCGCCGATAAACACGGTGGCCGTGCCGCTGGTCGAGCCAGTGGCGCCGCTGTTCCTGTCAAACTGGTCGATACCGACTGTGCCGTCGTGGCACCCGAGGCAGAGCTTCGCGCCGCCGGTCGGCTCATTGTCGAAAGCGCCGTCGATGAAGCTGGCGAAGACCGGATTGGTAGCGCCTTCCTCGGCATACATCTGATATGTCTCCGCGCTAAGCTGGTGGTTCCACAACAGGCCGTTCGCGAACAGTTCGTAGTTTCGATCATGATCATGCGGTACGTGACAGACCCTGCAGATCTCCTGCCGGAAATTCCATGCGTCCGTCGAGAAGTCATGCGGACTGCCCGCAATGCCGCTGCCGCTGCCATCAGCGCCGGCCATGCCTGACATCAGCAAAGCCGCCCAGCCGGACATGAGAAGCAACGCAAATTTTCTATTCATAATCTACCTCGTCTCTTCAAATTTTCCTCGTCGTTTCTTGTTGCTGCTTGGAACACGTGTCCCAATTACCCCCTACCTTAAATTCTGAAGAGCACTCTACGATTACCGTGTAAGGCTTTGGGTAAATTCCTTCAATAGGGAGTTGTACTTAAGTATTCGCCACAAGATCGCACATTCACCGCGCATCGATCGGGATGGACGTTCCGAGACGAGTTCGCCGCCATTTGACATAGCGAACTTTTACTAGAGGAGTTCCGGAGCGACCGTCTTGTAGTACGCGGACACCTGCCGCTTTTTGCGGTGCTCGGGCGTATTGTACCGAACGCCGGCGCATGGTTTACGCCCCGATCGCGCGGTTTCGGCAACTACCTACGTTCGCCGGGCTTCGAGGAACAACAAGTAATCAATCTATACGACATAAAGCGACTGCTTAGCGACCATGGATATCATTGAGACCGCTTCTAGTTATCCATTGCCCCCTGATCGATCCACGCCTGTATCGTTTCGACTTCCTCGTCCGACAACGGCGACCCGCGCCCTTCGGCCCAGGCCTTGCTGTGATGCGGCGGCATCTGTATTTCCGGAGCGGTTTTTTGCGCTATGACAAGATACAGGGTACTCGACATGCTGCTGCCGGGTACGACGACTTTTCCGAGGCTCGTGCCTTTAATCACGCTGTCGTAGTCGCGCACGCTGAACCCGCTGGCCGAGACCCCTTCACCGGTACCATCGTGGCATTCGATGCAGTGCTGCTCGAAAATCGGCTGTACGTCGGATGAATAACTGACTTCCGACCGGGCGCAACCGAAAAGCTGCAGACTCAGCGCAACAATACTGACTTTGATCAAAGCGTCCGCGCTCATTGCAAGTCCTCCTGCCGGCCTCGCTGAGTAGCGATCAGCGTGGACTTCGGCTTTTTTTCCCGCGCAGCGTCCGGATGCATTCCGGCATGGCGCCGACTATGGCGATCACCGGGTCGCCGGCAGACTTTTTTCCTCACTCTTCGCCGGACAGCGACGCATAATACGCGGCCAGGTCGGCGATATCCTCGTCACTGAGGGCCTGCATGAGCATCGACATCATCGGCCCGGACCTTTCCCCGCTCTTGTATTCCTGCATGCTGCTTGCGAGGACTTCGCGGTCCAGACCCGCAAGGCGCGGATTCTCGCCCATGCCTTCTCCTTCGACTCCATGACAGCCGGCGCACGTCGCAGCCTTGTCCCGGCCTGCATCGACATTACCGCCCGCTATTGCAGGACCCCCAACCATGAGAGTGCTGACGATTACCAGTTGCCAGAGGGAATACTTGTTCACCTGATTTCTCCTGTTAAGTGCTCATACCGGATACCAAATTCTCACCGTTGTTTCCTCTCGCCACAAATACGTACTTGCCGCAGCCGGGGCGACGTAAGGAAACCGATATTATATTCACAACCGCGACGTTGCGGCGAGCAATTCTCGGAGCGGCTACATTGCTGTAGCCGCCTGTCAATGTGGCGATGTCCTCGCGTGATGTCGGACAGAATCGCTTATGCAGCTAAGTGCAAGACCGACCAATATGAACGGCGCGACAAAGATGATGACGGGTGATGCAAAGGCGATCAGCGGCGCCGCAAAGATCAACACGACAAAAAATAGAAAGACTTGCATTATCATCCTCCCCGCGGCAAACACGTGTCGCTCAATTTAACAGGGTAGTATGACTATCCGCCCGTGCAATGTTGGAGGCAATACGTACAAGTCCGAATTGCCCGCGGTCAAGCCGGACTACGGCGGGTGGTTTGTCCATGACATTTGTCAGGCGCAGGCGGATTTCTGGTCCAGGCGTATTCCCCGTGCAATCAGGTCCAGACGAACCGGATCCACCAGCCGTATGCGTCGGCGATCCACATCGATCAGCTCCTTTCTATGCAACTTGGCGAACAGGCGGCTCAAGGTCTCGGACGTTATCCCGAGGTAGTTCGAAATGTCTTCACGTGACATCGGCAGTCTGAACTCGTACTCGGGTCCGCCCGGTTGCTGCAGCCTGGATCGCATGTCCATCAGAAATCTCGCGGTTCGCTGTGTCGCGCCGAAGCCTTCCGCGAACATGGGCCGCCTGGAAAACTCGCGGCTCATCAGCCGCAACAGCTGGCACAGCAGATTGTGAAACTCGACGCCCGCTCGGGCGATGTCCTGATACGGGATGACGCAGACCGAAGCGGTTTCCAGAATCAGCGCGTTACAGCGGTGTCGGTCCGGGAAGACGGCATCGAAGCCCAGCGGCTCCCCTCGAAGGTGAAAGCCGTGCACCAGTTCGTGCCCGCCGGCGTCCAGCGTGTAACTCTTGATACAGCCCTCGCGTATGGCATACACGGCGGTAAATGGATCGCCAACGCGGTACAGGTAGCTTCCCGCCGCCAATGGCCGCGCATGCCGCACCATGGATTGCAGGCGTTCGAGATTCGACGGCTCGACCCCCATCGGCCAACACAGTTCGCGGAGCGAACACAAGCCGCATGCGCGGCGAAATTCGCCGTAATCCAACGTGCTCGTGTCAGCGTGCGCGCCCAAGTGCCGATTCCCCGAACGGTAGCGCCATTCTAGACGACGGACCGACCCCCCGAACATTGTGGATGTTACCTAGCTCGAGTTGACAAATGTCAATGAAATTTACGGCATTGCATGCTGTTATAAGGGATGCGGCGGGTTTTGCGCGTCGGCCTGCCGTAACGGCATCGAGACGCGAGTATCCAGATGATGAGAAAGGAGTCAGTCATGTTTGTTCGACAGGTTACGGCACACTTCAAACCAGCCAAATTTGATCTGCTCAACCAACGACTCGAAAACGACATCATCCCGCTGCTCAAAAGGCAGACGGGGTTTCGTGATGAACTGGCGATCTTCGACAAGGAAAAAGACGAAGCCATTGCCATGAGTTTCTGGGAGACCCGGCAGGATGCCGAAAAGTACCAGCGCGATATCTACCCCCAGGTATCCAAGAAAATGGCCGACGCCATTGAAGGCAGCCCGGAAGTCCGATCGTTCGAAGTCAATAATTCAACCTGGTACGACATTCACGCTGTCTGACCGCGGGATTGTCGAAATCTGATATGGGCGGCAGCATTCGCTGCCGCCCTTTTCTGTCGTAGCTTACGAACGGGCAAAATATAGTATGGTTTGCCCGGCGGATTTTATCGCGTTCTGCAATGTCGCCACTCGCGCATCACCAGCACACTACCGAACGATCGGCGTCAAGAATGACACACATACTGATTGCATATTCCACGACCGACGGGCATACGAGGAAGATCTGCGAGCGCCTGAAGCAGGTGATTGAAGAATTGGCGCACAAGGTCACTCTGGCGCGCATTGATGATGATACCGGTAACGAACTCGATTCCTTCGACACAATTGTGATAGGGGCGAGCGTTCGATACGGCAGGCATCGCCCGCAGGTTTACGAATTCATCAGAAAAAATCAGCAGATTCTCGACAACAAGCCGAGCGCGTTTTTTACCGTAAATGTCGTCGCTCGCAAACCGGAGAAAAGCGAGCCGGCAACCAACCCATATCTGAGAAGATTTCTCAGGCAAATTTCCTGGAGTCCGGGGCGATTGGCGGTTTTTGCCGGAAAAATCGACTACCCAATATACACATTCTGGGACCGCCAGGTCATCAGATTCATCATGTGGCTGACCAGGGGGCCGACGGATCCGCAAACAGTTGTTGAGTTCACGGATTGGACCAGAGTCGATGACTTCGGCCGGATTGTCGCCGAGATGTGACGCAGTCGCGGCATCTCGGAAATGTCACATGAAAGGTGTGGTTTTCCACGATGCTGCGGCGATTTGCCCGCCGATATGATATTGCCTCGTTGAAGGCCGGATAGCAGTGAACGGAGCGGTGGCGTTCCCGATCGAAAGCTATGCTCGCTTCGGATACTGCGTGGATTGCGCCGGTCGCGATTAACAACAAAGGCGCTGTCAGGATGCCGGCACATATTGCTCGACTGCTGCTACTTCTCGCTGCATTCCTGTTCCTGGCGGTCACTGCGAGAAACTACGTTCTCGACCCTTCCTATTACGAGTTCGGCTACTATCGAGGCGATTCGGTAATCGAACTGGCGGCCGGCGAACCACAATTCAGGGGAGCGACATACTGCCAGGCTTGTCACGCCGCGCGGCATACCGAGTGGACAACGGGCCCGCATGGCAGCGTCAAATGCGAAGTGTGTCACGGCGCCGCACGGGAGCATCCCGCCGACGGCCCGCTGCCGATACCCGACGATACGATCAGGCTCTGCACAGTCTGCCACGAGGCCATGCCGACGCGTCCGGCCGCCCAACCGCAGATAGTCGTCGCCGAGCATCCCTTCAGGCATGAGGGGGCGCTACAGTGCATTACATGCCATAACCCTCACTCGCCGAAGATCGGCGGTCAGCGAGAA